>JBFLZB010000149.1 GCA_040756475.1 Thermodesulfobacteriota bacterium | reverse complement strand
AGGCCCTGGAGGCCGACCCGGCGGTCTTCCTCCTCGGGGAGGGGATCGACGACCCGGGCGGGGTCTTCGGCACCACCCTGGGCCTCAAGGAGCGCTTCGGGGACCGGGTGATGGACACCCCCATCGCCGAGAATGGCATGACCGGCGTGGCCCTAGGCGCCGCCCTAGCGGGGATGCGGCCCGTGGCCATCCACATGCGGGTAGACTTTTTGCCCATGGCCATGGATCAGATCGTCAATCACGCGGCAAAGTGGTCCTACATGACCGGCGGGCACGTCCGGGCACCGCTTACCATCCGCGCCATCGTCGGCCGGGGGTGGGGCTCCGCGGCCCAGCACTCCCAGAGCCTGCAAGCCCTCTTTGCCCACGTACCCGGCCTGCGGGTGCTGCTGCCGGCCTCTCCCCGCGACGCCAAGGGAATGCTCTTGGAGAGCATCTTCGGCGAGCAGCCGACGATCTTCTTGGAGCACCGCTGGCTCTACGACCACCGCCAGGCCGTGCCGGAGGAGCGCTACGAGGTGCCGGCCGGCCAGGCCGCCGTGCTGCGACAGGGCGGCGACGTCACCCTGGTGGCCTCGTCCCAGATGGTGCTGGAGGCCCTGGAAGCCGCCGACACCCTGGGGGCCGAGGGCATCAGCGCCGAGGTCCTCGACCTGCGCTCGGTCCGCCCGCTGGACCGGGACGCCGTCCTCGCGTCGGTGCGGCGCACCGGCCGCCTGGTGGTCGCCGACAACGGCTGGGGTCCGTGCGGCGTGGCGGCCGAAGTGGCAGCCATCGCCGCCGAGGGGGCCTTCGAGGCGCTGCGGGCGCCGGTGCGCCGGGTGACGCTGCCCGACGTACCGACCCCGGCGAGCGCCCCCCTGGAGAAGGCCTACTACCCGGGGGCCGCAGAGATCGCCGCCGCCGCGCGAGGCATCCTGTGACCGAACCCCTCCTGACCTTCGTAATCCCGGCTTACAACGAAGCGCCCAACCTCGCGGCCACCCTGCTGGGCATCCAACGAGCGGCGGCCGAGCGCGGCGTCTCCTTCGAAGCCCTGATCATCGACGACGGCAGCGGCGACGGCACCGGCGCCATCGCCGACGGCCTCGCGGCGGAAGACCCCCGGATCCGGGTCCTCCACAACCCCCGGAATCGGGGCCTGGGGTTCAACTACACCCTGGGCGTCCAGCAGGCGAAGGGCCGGTTCGTGATGATGGTGCCGGGGGACAACGAGGTCCTGCCCGAGACCGTCGCCGAGCTGCTCGGCTGCCTCGGGCGTGCCGACATCGTGGTCCCCTACATCGCCAACCAGGAGATCCGCCCCCTGGGGCGGCAGCTCCTCTCCCGGCTCTTCACCGCCGGCCTAAACGCCGCCTTCGGCCTCAAGCTCCGCTACTACAACGGGATCGTGATCCACCGGGCCGACCTCGTCCGCTCCGTGCCGATCACCACCCACGGGTTCGCCTACCAGGCCGAGGCGCTGGTCCGCCTGATCCGGTCGGGCCACTCCTATGTCCAGGCGCCCATGATCATCCGGGAGCGCCCGGGGGGCGGCTCCAAGGCCTTGCGGCCGCGCAACGTGTTCAGCGTCTTGCGCACGGTCGCCGCGCTCCTGCTCGATGTGCGCTGGCGGCAGCGCCGGAGCTACGCGGCGCCCGGACCCGAGGTCGCGGGCGGACGGGGCGGACACCCGGGATGAAGGTCCTCTTCGTGGTCAAGACCGTGGACTTCATCGACCCCCTGGGGTTGATGCTCCTCTCTGCCCTCGCCCGCCGCGCCGGCCACGACACCGACCTGGCGATCCTGGAGCGGGACGACGTGCTGCGCACCGTGGCCGAGCAGCGGCCGGCGGTGGTGGCCTACAGCGCCTCCACCGGGGAGCACAAGTACTACCTGGAGTTCAACCAGGCCCTCAAGCGCCGCCACCCGGAGGTGGAGACCATCATGGGGGGCCCCCACGCGACCTTCTTCCCCGAGATCCTGGAGGGGAGCAGCCTGGACGCCCTGTGCGTCGGCGAGGGCGACGAGGCGTTCCCCGAGTTCCTGGCGGCAGTGGCTGCCGGCAAGGGTTTCGAGGGCATCGCCAACATCGGCACACGGCAGAGCCCCCGCCCCGAACTGCGCCCCCTGTTTCAGGAGCTGGACAGCCTCCCCTTCCCGGATCGGGACCTGTACTACCGCCGCACCGAGATGGCGGAGTTCCCCCTCAAGAGCTTCATGGCCTCCCGGGGCTGCCCCTACCCCTGCACCTACTGCTTCAACCACGCCTTTCGCAAGATGTACGAGGGCAAGGGCAAGGTCGTCCGCCGGCACTCGGTCGACCACGTGCTCGAAGAGATCCGGCAGGTCCGCCGCCGCTATCCCCTCGAGTGCGTCAAGTTCTACGACGACATCTTCGTCTACCGGGTCGACCCCTGGCTCGAGGAGTTCGCCGAGCGCTACCCGCGCGAGGTGGGCCTGCCGTTTCACTGCCTCACCCGGGCGGACCTGGTCACAGAGGACGTGGTGCGGCTGCTCAAGGCCGCCGGCTGCCACTCGGTGAGCATGTCCATCGAGGCGGGCAACGACCGCATCCGCAACGAGGTGCTCAAGCGCAAGATGGGCCGCGAGCAGATCGTGTCGGCCTTCGCGCTCTTCCACCGCCAAGGCATCCACACCTTCTCGAACAACATCCTGGGGCTGCCGGGCAGCACCATCGCCGACGACATCGAGACCCTGGACTTGAACATCCGGTGCCAGGTCACCTTCGCCGAGTTCCCGGTCTTCCACCCCTATCCGAGGACCGAGCTCGGCGACCACTGCGTGGAAGAAGGGTGGTTCGACGGCGGCTACGAGGCCCTCCACATGTCCTACCAGACCGCCTCGCCGCTCTCGTGCTTCACGGACGAAGAAAAGAACATGCAGGTCAACCTCTCGGAGCTCGGTCTCCTGGCGGTGTGGTTTCCCCGGCTGCGCAACCTGATCGTCAACCGCTTGATCCGGCTGCCCCACAACCGGCTGTACTTCCTCGCCTACTTCGCCGCCAAGGCGTGGCTGGTGAGCCGCAAGATCTACCCCTTCCACGCGAGCCTCTCCTCGGCCTGGCGGCTGCTGCGCAAGAGCCTGCGGCTCGAGAGCTTCAAACACGTCCCGGAGGCGCCCCGTGACCCTCGGTAACTTCCTGCGCCACAACCGCTGGCACCTCGCGGCGGCGGCGTTCCTGCTGGCTCTCACCGTCTTTCTCGGGGTGCGCGCGGCGGACGAAGACCGCTGGAGCGACTGGGGCTTCGGCGACGCCCAGACCATGCTCTCGCTGCGCCAGTGGGAGGAGGGAGGGTGGCTCGACAACTACCTGCTCTTCATCCCCCAGGGCTACGCGGCCGCCATTCGCCACCTGGACGACCCGGAGCTGCGCCACCACGCCCACGGGACCTCCCCGAGCTCCTCACCCCGGGTGGGGCCACGCCTCTGGTACACCCACTACCCCCCGGGCTACTTGGTTCCGTACGCACTCCTCTTCCGGCTAGGGATCGACGGCATGCCCGCGGCGCGGCTGCTTTCGGTGGGCTTCTCGATCGCGGCTCTCACGCTCCTGTTCGTCTTCGTCTGCCGCCTCTGTGCGCCCCCTGTGGCGTTCCTCGGCGCCCTCGTGTACGGTCTTTCCCCGAGCTACCTCGGTTTCGCCGACAGCTTGGCGAACCAACCGCTCGACGATCTGCTTCGCTTCGGGTTCCTGCTGTGCATCGTCTACTCCACCCGGGCTGACACCCCAAGAGCCAGGTTTCGGTGGGCCGCCGCCGCCTGGGGAGCCGAGTTCTGCCTGTCCCTGAGCTCCTTCGACTCGGTGTTTTTCCTGTACACGTGGCTCATCGGCTGGGATCTCCTCGAGGGCAGGGGTTTCCGGTGGCGCCGGTACCTCCTGTTCTCCCTGGCTCCGCTCTCCGCCCACGGTCTCCAGTTTCTCCAGAACGCCTGGTACCTTGGGGCGGGGACGGCGTGGGTGGACATCCTCGACACCTTCGTCCTCAAGACTGCCGCGCGGCAGGCCGAGGGTCCCCTCGCCACCATGTGGGGCTCCCTGCTCCTCGTGCTCCAGCGGCTCACTGGGCCACCAGGGCTGCTCGGGGGCCTGGTTCTGCTCTACGTCGGGTACCGGTCGCTCGGGCGACTGGACGGGGATCGCGAGACCCCGTCCCTGGGCCTGCTCGGCGTCCTGTTCCTGTGCGGCCTCGCCCTGGTAGTGATCCTGCCGCACGCGGCGCGCATGCCCTACCAGGGGCGCCAGATGGGGCCCTTCGCGGCGGTCCTCGTGGGCGGTCTTCTCTACTCCCTGGTCCGAACTGCCAGGGACTTGCTGCGCCCCGAAGGCCGCGGACGGGTCCCGTGGCGAGACGGAGTCCGCATGGGCTTCCTGCTCGCTGGGGCGCCGGCCATGTTCATCTTCTTCGTCTTCTTCGCAGCCATGGACCGGTGGGCGGTGTACAACATCCCCCTGCACGACCCGGACGTGCGCCTGGCAAAGGAGTTGCCCACCCTGCCGACGGCGCACGAACCAATCTACTTCGACATCCAGGGATTTCGCACCTTCTGGGACCCGGCCTACATGCCCGGGTACCCGCAGATCATGCCCCTGTTGGAGTACTATGCCGGCAGCCGGCCCATCCTGTGCTTCTCGTCGGCGCCCGGCCTCATCACGGATCTCAAGACACTTGCGACGAAGGCGCCGGCCCGGTTCTCTCCGGTCCTCGTGGCCAGCGACAAGGATTTCCTCCACTCCATCGTCCGATCGCTGATCGGAGCAGGCATACTGCTGAAAGAACCCCCGGGCGCGTACCCCGTAGCCGGCCGATTCGTAGTGGACCTCACCGAATACATGAACTGGGAAGGCGATGCATCCGGTTCCGATTCCTGACCGCTACAATTACATCGCAGTCTTCCTCACGCTCGCCTGCAACCTAAGGTGCAGCTTCTGCATCAACCGGTTCGGCAGCGCCGAACCGCCCCGCGCGCGCCCGATGGCCGGAAGCGAGTGGGTGCGAGGGCTGGATCGCCTTGTCACGCGGCCGGACCTCCCCGTCACCCTGCAGGGCGGAGAGCCGAGCCTGCACCCGGACTTCATCGACATCCTCAACGGGCTTCGGCCCGACCTGCCCATAGACATCCTGACCAACCTCACCTTCGACGTGGAGGAGTTCGCGCGCCGTGTCCGGCCCGAGCGGCTCCGTCGCCAGGCGCCCTACGCCTCCATTCGCGTCAGCTACCACCCGGAGACCATGGAGCTCGCCCCCCTCGTGGAGCGCGTCCTCTTCCTCCAAGACGCGGGTTTCAGTGTCGGCATATGGGGCGTGATGCACCCTTTGCAGGAAGCCGCGGTCCTGGCCGCCCAGGCCCACTGCGCGGCCCGGGGGATCGACTTCCGCACGAAGGATTTCCTTGGGGAGTACGACGACCGCTTCTACGGCACCCTGCGCTACCCGCAAGCCTGTAGCGGAGCGACCAGGAATCGCGTACTGTGTCGCACTACGGAGCTGCTCGTAGGACCGTCCGGGGGCATCTACCGCTGCCACAGCGATCTCTACGCCGGGCGTCACCCCGTGGGGAGCCTCCTCGACCCAGACTTCTCCGTGGAGGACGAGTTCCGGCCGTGCGAAGTGTTCGGCCAGTGCAACCCCTGCGACATCAAGGTCAAGACGAACCGGTTTCAGGAGTTCGGACACACCTCCGTGGAAGTCCTCTTCCCCGGCGACGGACCGCAGACCTGATGCCCTGCGGGGGCCAGCCCTCTCCAGGCGGGCACCAGTGCGAAGGAGACAGCCCATGATCCGAGACATACCACGCGCCTTCCTCCGAGCAGGATCCCTCTCCCGCCTCGCAGCGCTGCCCGCGGCCCTGCTGGGGGCCGCCCTCGTCATCGGTGGGGTCTCCGGAGCCCGGGCCGCCACGCCAGGCGTGGCCGGTGGGGACTTCCACAGCCTCGCCCTGGCCGCCGACGGGACGGTGTACCAATGGGGGCAGGGTCAACTGCTGCCCCAGCCTGTATCGGGCCTCTCGGGCGTCACGGCCGTCGCGGCCGGCACCACTCACTCCCTGGCCCTCAAGGCGGACGGCACGGTGTGGGCCTGGGGCGACAACAGCCGGGGGCAGCTTGGCGACGGAACGCAGAGCTCCCGCGCGACGCCGCAGCAGGTCGGCGGAGCGCTGACCGGCATCCGTATCGTGTCGGTAGCGGGGGGGGACTACCATACCCTGGCGGTCGGCGAGGACGGCCGGGTCTGGGCGTGGGGAGGGAACGAGGCCGGCCAGATCGGGACCAACGACGGCCTCGACCACCTCGTGCCCGTTCAGGTGCCCGACATCTCGACCGCGACGGCGGTCTCCGCGGGCGAGGCGCACAGCGCCGCGCTGCTGGCGAACGGCGGGGTGCTCGCCTGGGGAGACAACAGCCACGGCCAGGTCGGCGACGGCACCCAGGATCCCCGACCCTCACCGACCCCGGTCTTGGGGCTGACCGGCGTGACCGCCATCGACCTGGGCGGCGGCAACTCCGGTGCCCTGCGTAACGACGGGACACTCTGGGTTTGGGGGCGGGCCCGGTATGCTGACTCAGTCCTCGATCGCCCCCTGCCGACCCGGGTCACCGAGCTGACCTCGGTGCGGACTTTTTCCATGGAGAACTTCCACACCCTGGCCGTGCTGCAGGACGGCTCAGTGTGGTCATGGGGCGTGAACCGTCAGGGGCGCCTCGGCACCGGCACCCCGGACGACCAGCCCTTCCCGGTCCGCCTGAGCGGCGTGGCCAACGTGACCGCGGTGGGAGGCTGGCAGGTAAGCCTGCTGGTAACGTCCTCGGGCCAGGTGTCCGGAGCCGGCCCCAACGCAGAGGGCCAACTTGGGGACGGCACTACCACGGACCGCCTTGCCCCCGTGCCGACCCTGAACGCCGCCGGCACCGCGCCCCTGGAGCTTGGGATCGCCCCCGCCGCGTCCTCCTCAGGTGGCGGAGGGGGGGGGTGCTTCCTGACCCTCCTGACCCTCCGGTAGGGCAGGGGCGGCCAGGCGCCGGCGCGCAGCCCAGACCCCGAGCAGCGTCAGGGCTGCCACCGCGCCAAGGACCAGTGCGAGTTCCCACACCTCGGGCTCACCCTCCCGGGTCAGCCCGAGGGACGCTGTGCCCACGGACCACGTGAGGGCCACGGTGCCCGGCGTCATGCCGAGCGCCGTCCCCCAGAGATAGTCCCGAAAGCGCACCGGGGTCAGCCCGAGTGCGAAGCTCAGGGGCGTGAACGGGGCCCAAGCGAGTCGGGCCAGCGCCACCACCGCGAAGCCCCGGCGCGCGACCGCGGATTCCCATCCGTGCAGCCTGGCGCCGATCAGGTTCCCGACAGCCTCGCGGCCGAGTCCCCGAGCCAGGCCGAAGCAGCCCGCCGCGCCGAGGAGCGCGCCGAGCCACACCCACAGGGCTCCCTCGTAGGGTCCGAAGATGACGGCCCCGGCCACAGTCAGGACGCTCCCAGGGACAAAGAGGCACATCCCCAGGCCGTAGAGGGCGACGAAGAGCAGCGGCCCCGCAGCCCCTAGCTCCGCGATCGTCGGCGCCAGCCCGGCCAGCCCTCGTTCCCCGAGCGCCCCTCGGGCGAACCACCCCGCCGCGCCGAGGGCGACGAGCCCGGCCAGGCGCAGGCCCCAGCGACACGCGGTCCCCTTCCCCATCACCGGCGCGCGAGCGCCTGCTCGGCCGGGGAGAAGTCCACCGGCGGCTTGCTGGGCAGGAGCCCCGGGTGGACGTCGCCGGCCAGGCCGACCGCGAGGATGATCCGGGCCGGCTCCCCCTGCACTACGTCGCCGGGGCCCCACTCGAGCGTGATGGCCCGCTCGTTCCCGGCGAGGGCCACGGACGGCCCCTCCTGCGGGGCCTGCCCCACCGAGTTCGAGAAGTACACCGCGCTGGGCCGCGTCTCGGGGTGCCACTCGACGAAGTTGGCCAGATTGGTGAACGTGTGGGGGCTCCCGATCGCCTCGTTCCCGTAGTCGAAGTACCCCGCGAAGGCGTGCCGCGCTGGGTCGATCCCCTCCTCGTACTCCACCAAACGGCCCTCCACCCACCCCACGTTGCCCTCCGACGAGCCGTATTCCCCCAGCCACGGCTCGTCCCCGTACCCGTATCGGACCCCCACCGCCTCGGACCCACGGTTCGAGATCGAGATGGCCAGGAGCACATAGGGTTCCCCGGCGCGAAACAGGGCGTGCCGCTCCACCTCCAACTCGGCGCCCGCGAGGTCGACGACGTGGAGGCTTCGCAGAGCCACCGCCCCCGGACCAGCGGACACCACCTCGCTCTCCCGGTAGACCCAGTCCACGGTCTGCACCGTCACGCTCCCATCGGCGGTCGCCAGGGCCTCGTTGGCGTTGCACCAGACGTGGTACCACCGATTCCCGTCATAGTACGCCATGCCCGACTGGTTCAAGAGCCGCGTGCCCTCGTTCCCCGGCAGCGGAGGGGGCCGCCCCCCGATGAAAAGGCCTGTCGGGTGGCGCCCCTCCCTGTCCACGTAGCGACTGAATGTGGTGACGATCTCCCTCCCCCCTGGCAGCAGGTTTCGCACCCAGCCCGTGCCGTCCCACGCGACCCACTCCTGCACCAGGGCCGGGCGGGGGCCGTCGTACCCCACTGGCGGCGCCACCGCGCCTCGGCGCACGTCGAGCCCGAACAGGAACCGGCCCTCGTCGCCCAGGAAGAGGTCATCGGAAATCTCCACCCCCCAACCGTCGCGTAAGAGGTAGAGCCCTCGCCACGTGCCCTCGAGCCGAAGGTCTATGAGGAGCACGGCAGCCACGCCGATGCCCAGGAACGCTGCTCCCAACCGCCACGAAGCTGCCCGTGCTCTCATTGGGTGGCCAAGAACTCCTTACGCGAGGAGGGCTGGCGCTCGCCGGCCCTCCTAGGGATGCGCTCTACTCTGGTTCCGCGCGCTCAGCAGGGATGGACGCTGGAGGTCCCCACCACCTGGGGCTTCACGTAGCGGCTCCGTCATTCTCCAACGCGCCCCGTGCAACAAACCGCACACCCTCGGCTAGAGTAGCTTCACCAGGGTGGCGATGAGGGCTGCTTGAGCAAGAAGGAGCCCGGCCACCCACCGGATGGTCTCGGCCTTGACGGTCTCGATCTTCAGTTCGAGCCTCGTCTCCAGTTCTTTGAGGTCTCGCTTCGTGGCGAGCTCTCCCTCGATGAGCCCGGCCAGTGCCTCAGCCTGCACCTCGGCCTGCGCCTCCGTAAAGCCGACTTCTTTGAGCCGTTTGGCGTATTGAAGCGTGTTGAACATGGTCGCATGGGGCATGAACCCACCTTCGCTTTCGTTCGCTGCGGTCACGGCGATGAGCGGCCGACTTCGATCTCCCGCAAGGCCTCCTCGAAGTCAAGATGGTCTTGGGGCGCCGCCTTAGCCGCGTCATAAGCCCGGATCGACTCGAGCTCTTCCAGATCCTCCAAGACCTCGCGGTACGATTCCATGTCCCACAGGCTAACCCGACCTACGGCTTCCGAGCTTCGCCATGCTCCGAACACCCCCTTCACCGAATCCAAAGAAACTTCAACTCCTTGCGCTGATCCAGCACGTCGAGCTCGTGGTGGTCCAACGCGACGGGAACCCTGATGTAGCCTCTTTCCGACCTCACCAAGCGTCGGGTGACGCCCTGGCGAGCTAATCCGACTTACGGCTGCAAGCACCCGACACTTCGGTACCGTCCTCCAATATCCGCACCAGGTCCTCGACTTTGGCAAACCAAGGAGCCACTTCCGCTTCTGTGAAACGCACCAGATCCGCGTAGTCCCCCTTCTGTCGACTGTCGAAGACCGTATCGAAGAATCGTCCCTAAAGGATCGCCCCCTCCCTCTCCACGTTCTGCACGAAGGGCATGGCTTGGTAGATCGAGCTTCGCCACCGGGCTCTGGATTCCACGACCACCGTAAGCACCTCTCCGGTCTCCAACTCCAGCGGGTAGAGCTCGTCGCGCACCCTCTCCTCCCGGCTCAACGGGACCGGCCCGTCGACGAGCACCAGGATGTCGTAGTCCGACTCCTCCGACCAGTCCCCGCGAGCCCGGGAGCCGTAGAGAATCACGTCTGCTTCCGGCTCCGCCCGTCGTACGGCATCCCGGCAGCGCGCCAGCACGTCGTCCCGTCCGATACCCGTCAGCTTGCGCATCGGCAGCCTCTTGCAGACCTCCCCGGTTGTGTGGATCCCCCTGGCGTGCAAACCCAACCTATCTCCTCACGCAACGCCGCAACGACGCAACGCAACCCCACTTCAAATCGGCTGCGCGAGGTTCGGGCTCCCTGGTTCCGTCAGTTCTTCGTCGCGCCGTTGCGCCGTTGCGTGAAACCGCTCTTCCTGGGCAGTGCCCACCAAGGCCGTGACCTCCACGGGCCTCAGGTCGGGGCGCCTCGGGTTCGCCAGCGAGAAGGTCGCGTGAACGATACCCATGGGTGAACCTCCTTCCGGGCTGGGAGAAGCCCCGAAGGCAGTGTACGGGGGCCCGTCGCGTCTGGCAACGCCACCTGCTCACAGAAGAGGGCCGGCACTCCGGCCGGCCCTCTCGCCCTTCAGCACGGGCCTTTTGCCCCTCAGCAGGGGTGGACGCTGGAGGTCCCCACCACCTGGGGCTTGACGTAGCGGCTCTTCTTCATGGCCTTCTCCTCTCTCGAAGGGCTGTCAGCGGTTAGCTGTCAGCGGTCAGCATTCACCTCCACGTAGGAGACGGAGCTCCGCGGGGTCGGGATGCTCTCTCCCTCTTCCATCAACCCCTCCAGGTGAAACGCGATTGCCTCGCCCATCGCCTGCTCCACCTCGTCGCGAGTGCGCCCGGTGGCTACACAGCCTTCCAGGTCCGGGCAGTAGGCGGAGTACCCTGTAACGGTCTCTTCGATCACGATCAGATACCTGCTCATCGCTCCAAACCCGCCTGGCGAAACACGCTCCGTAGAGTCCCCGGGGCCAGATCGTCTCCCGCCTTGCCCGCGATCGTCACGACACCCCGCTTGATCGGATGCTTGAACTGACGGTGGCTTCCTCTGGTCCGATCCAGGAACCAGCCGTCGGCCTCGATCATACGGATGACCTCTCGAACCTTCAACCGTCACTTCCCGTACTCGTCCTTCCACACCGTTTCATCGATCTCAACATACCCCAGGGTGTCGCCCAGCTCCACCCGGTCGCGCCGGTGCTTGACCTCCCGCACGAAGACGCCCTTCTCGGGGGCCGCCAGGGTCCAGGTGCCGTTGCCG
>JBFLZB010000148.1:8991-11272 GCA_040756475.1 Thermodesulfobacteriota bacterium | reverse complement strand
CCTCCGCGTACTCCCTCAACGAGGCGTGTTCCCCACGGGTGTGGGGATGGACCGGGCTTCCAGGAGACTCACCGCACCCTCCGCAGGTGTTCCCCACGGGTGTGGGGATGGACCGTACCCCCTGGCGTCCACGAGGAACGGGGTCATGTGTTCCCCACGAGTCGGCTATCGGGACGTAAGTGAAATGCGGCAATTGTGGGAGAGCACTCAGCGCCGCAAGGGCAGCTCGCAGGTCCTCGGCAAACGAGGGATTGCGGCGGACCGCACGCTTCGCGGCCCTCACGAACCCGGCGGTTCGCAGCAGCGGCCGGTTCACCCCAGGACCTCGGCCATCAGGTCTTCGGCTCTCGCCGGCCTCGCCTGGCCGCTCCCATACTCTGCCCTGGCCTCAGCCACCTGGGCGGCCAGTCTGGCGCGGCGGCGGCCTGCCAGGCGCCGGCGGACGATGGCGACCAGTTCCTCTTGCTCGTCGGTCGAGAGCTGCTCCACCGAGTCGAGCACGTCGGCAAGCTTCGGCTTGGTGTGGATGGGTAATCCTCGGCTGCCGGGGCAGGTAGCGGACCGCGCGCCCGGGCAGGCGGTTCGGCGCTACGTCCCGGGCTCGTGCACGGCCCCCGCCCCCTGCCCCGACACCAGTGGCTGGCGTGCGGGGTGGAGGATGGAGTCGCGGGTGAGGTCGACGTCGAGGTCGGGCCAGCGGAAGTGGCCCGGGCCGGGTTCCTCGACCCGCCGGGCCGCGGCGCCCCGGACGTGGCGGAACCAGGGGAAGGCGTCGAAGGCCAGGAACAGCTCTTCGCCGCCCGCGAGCAGCCACAGGCCGTGGGGAGATATGTCGGTGACTTCAGCCGCAGAACCGGGGCCAATGGCCCGTGGGAGAGCCGTCGTGGCGTTTTCTTGTGTCACCACAGCACGGGCACTGGGTAGGCCTCGATGGCGGGATCAACGGTGACCAACGTGGCGCCCTCCACCAGCGCTTGTGCGACCAGGATGCGATCGAAGGGATCTTTGTGCGGTGTGGGCAGGGAGCCGAGTTGGAGGACGTGGGGAAACTGGAGGTCGAGCAGGCCGATCCCGTTCGCGGCCCGCTGCTGCGCGATGATCTCCGGCAGTGGCATACGCAAGGCGAGTTTCCCCAGTTGGCGCTTGATCTCCATCTCCCAGGCGCTGGCGACGCTGAGCAGGACCGTGTTGGCGGGGTCGCAGCACGCATCGAGAGCCCGGCGCCCGAGCTTGGACGGTTCGCTGTCCCACCAGATGAAGGCGTGGGTGTCGAGCAAGAGCTTCACTTGCCGGCCCAGAACTGATCGTCGAGCGGCGCGTCGAAATCGTCGGCTGTGGTCATGGCGCCCGGATGCAGACCGGGCTTGCGCTGTTCGGGAGCCCGCGCGATGGGCACGACGCGGGCGAAAGGCTGGTCCCCCTCGCTCAGGACCACCTCGGTGCCGGCCCGAACCCAACGCATCAACTCGGGGAGCTGAATCTGCTTCTTCCGGACATCGATCGTTTTCGTATCCATCCGAGCTCTCCTCCCGGCCGGTGAGGGGATCGCCTTACGGAGAAGTGGCGATGCCAGGCGGCGATGTCGTCGATGAATCCCTTGACCAATCCCTCGCTCGCGGCAGTCGCCCGCCGTGGGCGGGCCTACCCGTTCCTCTCTTGCAGCCGCCCCGACACGTACTTGTGCAGGATGCTGGCCGCCAGGGTCTGGTAGGGGAGGCCTTCTTCCACGGCCCGCTTCTGGAGGGCCTCGAGGTCGCGCGAGCTGATGCGCAGGTTCAGTCGCTTGTCCTTGCGCAGGGCCTCGCGGGCGTACCCGGTGTAGCGCGCCTTCTCGGCAACGAGGTCGTGGACCGATTCCCACTCGCCGCGGTCGTAGGACTCGCGCAGTTCCCTCTCTTCGTCGTCGAGGTCAATCATGGTCGTCCTCGGATTCAGGCTACCTCCGGGTGGCCTTTCGGCTCGGGATGATCGTCTTCAAGAACACCGTCGCGTCGTCTTCCACGAACGGCACCAAGTGGGCGTAATCGCCGACCCGGACCACCAAGATGCGTTGCGCCGGGTACCGCACGGGGTTCGGGTGTCCCAGGATGTCCAGCACGTCGCCCCGCTCGATGTGGAACACGACAGCCTCGAACGACACGCCCCGCGTCTCTTGCAGGAGTGCGTTCTTCTCGTCGCTCCACACAAAGCGCTTCATGCAGCGAGCGTAGCCCGATGTGTGCGTCTTGGCAACACGTGGGTTGCCGACGGCAGCTCAGGGAACCTCCCAGGCAACGTCCGG
>JBFLZB010000148.1:0-8891 GCA_040756475.1 Thermodesulfobacteriota bacterium | reverse complement strand
CCTGTACCCTGGGTCCCCAGGTCGGTGGTGACGCGGTTGCGACCGCCGTGCTTGCTCCGGTACATGAGGGCGTCGGCGCGCCCGACCAGCGCCTCGGGCGTATCGCCGGGGACCGCGAGGGTGGCGCCGATGGAGACCGTGAGGTGAAGGTCCCCCGAGGCAATCGGCAGGCGCGAGCTCTCCACGAGCAGCCGCAGGCGCTCGGCGATTTCCTCCAGCTCGGCTCCGGTGACGTTGACCAGGAGCACGAGAAACTCCTCGCCCCCCCAGCGCCCCACCACGTCGAAGGAGCGGGCGCCCGACGCCAGGGTCCGCGCCACCAGGGCCAGGGTCCGGTCTCCCGCGGCGTGGCCGAAGGCGTCGTTGAGCTCCTTGAAACGGTCCACGTCGGCAAAGAGGACCCCGAGCGGCCATCCGTACCGCTCCAGCTCCCCCAGCCTGGCCGCGAGCAGGATTTCCATGTAGCGCCGATTGGCGGCGCCGGTGAGGTGGTCCAGGAGGGCGAGCTTTTCGAGCTCCTCGGCCCGCCATTGGGCCTCGGCCTGGGCGGAGACGTCGGAGAAGACCTCGGCCGCCCCGATGATGCGGCCCTGCCCGTCGCGGATGGGGGATGCCCGCACCAGCACCGGCACCCGGTGGCCCCCCCGGTGGCGCAGGAAGACGCGCGCTTCCCGGAGGCGGCCGTCCCGGCAGGTGGCCTCCAGGGGGCAGCCTTCCCGGCAGAGCTGCACGCCGGACTCGTCCACGTGCACCAGCAGGTTGTCCGCGCACCGGGAACCGATCACCTCCTCTGCCCGGTACCCCGTGATGCGCTCGGCGCCGCGGTTCCAGTACGTAATGCGGCGCTCCAGGTCCACGAAGTAGACCCCGTCGAAGAGGTTTTCGACCAGGTCCCGGCAAAAGCCCTCCGCGGGCAGCGGCGCGGCCTCGGTGCCGCTCACAGGGGCCAGAACCGGTTGTCGTTCCACGCCGCCTCCGTCACCATCCGGGGCTCCTTTCCCTTTCCGTGTGCGTTGGCCAGAACCGATCGGGCGGGCCCGTCACCGGGTCTGGGGTGCAGGCCCACGGCCCTGCGCGGCGGCCTCGCCCTCCAGGCTGCGCCGCAAGAGCAGGGCCACGCAGTTGCGGATGTTGGCTTCGGTGTACATGCGAAACTCGCCGGTGTAGATCTCTTGGAAGAGCTCCTCGGCGAAGGCCTCGAGGCGGTGGCGGTTGACCCGCACCCGGGCCGCCAGGCGGTGGGTGGCTGCCCGGGCATCCCCAAAGGCCTCCCGCGCCTCCTCCCCGGCCAGCGGCCCCAGGTGGGCCGGGCACAGGATTTGGGGCACCAGGGCTTCCAGCCGGTCGAGGGTGGCCAGGTGCTCGGCCAGGGAGGTGAAGTAGACGGGAAGGAAGCCCCGCCCCGGGAAGCGAAACCCCAGGGCGTCGGAGACGGCCAGGGCCCCGGCCTCCGGCAGGTGCACGGCGAGCTGCCCGGGGGCGTGGCCGCCCACCGCGAGGAAGCGCAGGGTGAGCCCCCCCAGGTCCAGAGCTTCCCCGTCGGCCACGGTCCGGCACCCCTCCAGGGAGGGTGCCGCGTCCAGGGGCAGCCGCCCCGGGGAGAGCCCCGCGCGCCGGTAGAACTCCCACAGGTGCCGATCCTCGGCCACGGCGGCCGCGGCGGCGCGGGGATGGGCCAGAAACGCTGCGGCCCCGAGGCCCGCCAGGACCTCCGCGGCGGGAAACCGCTCCCGGAGCCCCGGCAGGCCCGTCACGTGGTCCGCGTGGGGATGGGGCACCACGATCGCGCCCGGCTTCGCTCCGAGGGCGGCGAGTTGTTGCAGTACCGCGTCCACCCCGGCCGAGATGCCCGCCTCGATGAGAGCGGACCGGCGGCCTCCCCGCGCCAGGTAGACGTTCGTATAGGGGTCGCCGAGCACCCAGAGGCCCGGGGCTAGTTCGCGCGGAAAGGCGTCCATCGGGGAGGCTCCCGTGTCGGAGAAGAGGGGGCGAGGGTACCGGTTTGCGGCCCGAGTGTCAGCTCTCCCCGAGCTCCTTTTCCCGCACGTGGTGGACGACCTGCTCCTGGCTGTCCCGCAGCGCGGGGCTCAGGGAGACGGGAAAGGGCTCCGGACCCTCCAGGGCCTTGTGGGCCTCGGGAAGCCGGGAGAGCTCGGCGAGCAGCCGCTCCCGGGCCACGCCCAGGGGCTCCGGGGGCCCGGTGCGCGTTCCTCCTGCCAGGACCGGGCGCAGGAGCGGCTCGCCCGGCAGGGTCTCGCCGCGCAGGGCCAGCGTGTCCCCCGCGAGGCGGCCCTCCCGGACCTCGCGGAAGATCTGCTTCTCCCCGGCCAGGGTCACCTTTCCCGCGCTGAGCTTGAGCACCGGGCGGCCGTCGTACTGGACGAGCTTGTAGGCGATGTCGTTGTACGGCGCGTCGGCGGAGACCCCCATCTTGGTGCCCACCCCGAAGGCGTCGATCTCGGCCCCCCCGGCCAGGGCCCGGGCAATCTTGAATTCGTCGAAGCCGCCGCTGGCGAAGATCGTGGCGTCGCCGAGCCCTTCCTCCCGCAGCACCTGCCGGACCTGCCGGCTCAGGGCGGCCATGTCTCCGCTGTCGAGCCGCACCCCGCGCAGCCGCTCGCCTCGTGCCTTCATCTCGCGGCCCACGGCCGCCGCCTTGCGGGCGCCGGCCACGGTGTCGTAGGTGTCGACGAGGAGCACGGTGTTTTGGGGAAAGGTTTCCGCAAAGGCCCGGAAGGCCTCGGTCTCGTCCTCGAAGCTCGTCACGAAGGAATGGGCCATGGTGCCCGCCACCGGGATGCCGTAACGCTTGCCGGCCAGCACGTTGCTCGTGCCCCAGAACCCGGCCAGGTAGCTCGCCCGCGCCACCCGGAGCCCCGCATCCGGGCCGTGGGTGCGCCGCAGGGAGAAGTCCACGAGGCTGCGCCCCCGGGCCGCGTGGACGCACCGGGCCGCCTTGGTGGCGATGGCGGTCTGGAGGTTCACGGCGTTGAGCACGAAGGTCTCCACGAGCTGCGCCTCGATGATGGGCGCCGTGACCTCCAGGATGGGCTCGTCCCGAAAGAAGACCCGCCCCTCCCCCAGGGCCACCACGTCGCCGGTGAAGCGCACCCCCTCCAGGTAGCCCAGAAAGTCCCGGGAGAAAAGCCCCAGCCCTTCCAGATAGGCGAGGTCCGAAGGGGAGAAGCCAAAGGACTCCAGGTAGGCGAGCACGTCCTCCAGCCCCGCGCTCACCAGGAACCCCCGGTTCGGAGGATACTCCCGGATGAAGAGGCTGAAGGTGGCCGGCGCGAACATCCCCCTTCGGTGGTAGGCCGCCGCCATGGTGAGCTCATAGAGGTCGGTCAGCAGGGCCAGGTCGTTTCGCGCCTCCATGGATCTTCCTCCTCCCGGGTCACAGGCGCTCCGAGAGTAGCCGAATCCCGGGCCCGTGCAACCAGGGGACTTTGTGCGGGCCCGGAGCGGATGGTAAGGTGCGCGCCCGAGGAAACTTCATGGAAGGGAGGGCTTCGATGCTCATCAAGCGGGTACGCCCGAAAGACGTCCTGCTGGGACGGCTCCAGCGGGGAGACGACCTCCTGGAGGCCCTGACGGCCCTGGTGCGGCAGGAGGGGGTCCGCCTGGGGCGCCTCGAGGCCCTGGGGGCCGTGGAGAAGGCGCGGGTGGGGTATTACGATCAGGAGGCCTACGAGTATCGCTACCTGGACTTCGACCAGGACATGGAAATTCTCGCCCTGGTCGGCAACGTCTCCCTGCGGGACGGCCAGCCCATGGTCCACGCCCACCTCACCCTGGGCGACGCCCAGGGCCGGGCCTTCGGCGGGCACCTGGTCCCCGGCACCCGGGTCTTCGCCTGCGAGCTCGCCATCGAGGTCCTGGAGGGCGCGGAGCTCCACCGGGGCCACGACGAGGCGACGCGGCTGCCCCTGTGGACCGAATGAAGAGGCGGTTCTTGGGGCCACGCGAAACGGCACCGCGGGCTCCAGACCACCCGGGGGCGCGGGGCGGATTGCCTGGGTGCTCCCGCCCCCACCCGGGGAACCGCCGCCGACCCGCAGAGGAACGGAGAGCCTGTGAAGGAATCGTCGCGAGCAGACCGGAGTGCGAGGCGCGCGTGAGCGAACGACGAGACATATCGTGTAGATAGGCGAGGAGTGAGCGAGTGCGCAACGAAGCACTCCGGTCGCGTAGCAGATTGTTTCACAGGCTCTGAGAGGAGCGCAGGAAGATCGAGGCGTGCTGGATCCCTCCGCTCGTCCCCCGACTCCAGCCGTCCCATCATGCGCGTCGGCCCGTGGCAGCCCTTCACGGTCCCATGTCCTACCTCCGAAGCGGTATTCCCGGCTGATACACCGTCCACCGGGGCGAGGGCGCCGAGATCCTCGAGTGCCCGTCCAGCATTTTCGCAGCACTACGGCGCTCCCCCCGTCTGGCGGGGTGTATGTTCCGCTCATACGTTTCGACGCGTTCTCCCCCCACCCCTCGTACTCTTTTTCTCAAGTTCCCCGGGCGCAGGGAATCCGGACCCGCGTTGGCATGCCACGTGCAGAAGGACGGTGAGCCACTGCCAGGGAGTCCGTCGCACCCTGACCACCACAAACCCTGGAATGCGGGGCGAGATCTGGGGCAGCCCATGGGGGAGGAGCGCACGTGACACGGGTCGCGATCCACTTTGGCAACTACAACACCGCGGTGATCGTCGAGGATGCCGCGTGGAAAGGGTGCGGGCCGCTCCAGGGCATCGCGCGCGTCACCCAGCCTGCGCCCGAGGCTTGGTTCGTGCCGTCTCTCATCCATCTGGGGGATACCGTGGAGATCGGCGACCAGGTGCTGCGG
Organism: Thermodesulfobacteriota bacterium; assembly: GCA_040756475.1. Classification (NCBI taxonomy): domain Bacteria; kingdom Pseudomonadati; phylum Thermodesulfobacteriota; species Thermodesulfobacteriota bacterium. The sequence goes on along the minus strand of JBFLZB010000148.1, from coordinate 4,055 downwards.
TCGGGAAACTATCATGCGGAAGGCACGTTTCAGGACCTCAAAGACCACGTGATGCACCCGGCCGACGTTCCGCGCATCGTGGGAGGGCGACGCATCTCCCACAAGCAGGCGGCGTCAGAGTACCTGAGACTCCTGGTGGAACATCTGGGCGGCCATCTGGAGGGCGACTTCGATCTGGCCTTGATCTGCCCGTCCAGCAAAGGGAACGCGTGTGCCGACTGGCTCCGCTCGGTCCCCTGCGCGGGCGCTCGCTCGGCGACTCCGGTCGACGAGGACATGGCCCTGGCTGTGGGCCACGGCATAAACCTTTTCGAAGAGGACCTGCTCCTGGTCGTCGACTACGGCTTTTCCTCGATCCGCGCACGGCTCGTGCAGTTCTACCCGCTTGGAGCCCAATCGGACACGTCGCCGGTCGTGAGGGCCTCGGCCCGTGTGCCCGTTGGGATGGCGGACTTGAAGCTGGCGGCCCTGTGGCAGCGGCATCAGGCCGCATCCGACGTCCCGGCGGCCGCCCTGGACGGCAGAAACCTCGTGTTGCACGACACCAGCCTGGATGGGCTCGACCTCGACACATGTCGGCCGATGCTCGGCGGGCTCGATGCAACCGACTACGTTCGCGTGGTCCTGGACCGCATGCGCGAGCAGGCCCGACTCGTGAATTTGCAGCTCGAAGATGCCCAACGTGTCCTGCTGACCGGCGGCGGCAGCTCCCTGTCTCCGGTGCGACGGATGATGGAGGAGTGGTTCGGCGAGAAGGTCCTCTGGGATCCGGCAGGGCTGGCCGCGTGCCGAGGAGGACTGGCCGTTTTCGCCGATCGACACCGAGACGACATGGTGCGCTCCGCGTACTCGGTGCGCATGCGAGATCCCGTGAGCGGAGAGTACATCTACCCGGTCGTAGTGGACCGCTTCACCCGGTTTCCGACGCGCAGGCCCACGGCCTGCTACGTCGTGAACACCTACTACGATGGCCAGACTGCCGTAAACCTCGAGGTGTTCAAGACCAGCACGGTCAACGGCAAAGGCACCTTGTGGGAGGTGGTCTTCGGCGAGAACAAGCAGGTCAGCATCGTGGGGGTTCAGAAAGAGCCGGAGCCCGAGCCCGCAATGGACGGCCCCCTCGTGATACCCGTCGACCCCCCGGGACGCTGGGGCGAGCGGCGTCTGCACCTTGAGTTCAACGTCGACAATCGAAAGCGGCTGCGCGTGTCGGTGCACGACCTACGGGAACAGAGAACCATCGTAGAGAGTCTGGATCTGATCGACCTCACCTGACCCGAAGCCCCGCGGAACTCCGGGATCGCACAGGGAAACACCATGTCCCCGCGTGGGCCAGAAGAAAGGACGAACCATGCGAGGCACCCGAAGCAAGACGACGACCGCGGCACTGCTGCTCCTCGGCCACGCCCCTGCGTGGGCGGCGGCACCGGGCGCCCCCGGGTCCTACACCGCCGCTGCCGGCTTGTGGCAACTCTCCTTCGTCGCCCTCGGAGCGTTCGTCGTCCTGTGCGTCGCCATCCCTTCCTGCCTGCAGCTACGAAAGACGATTCGCCAGCTCGAAGCCTCCCGGCAGGAACAACCGGCGTGTTCGGGCAGTCCCGACTGATCCACGGGGACCCGGCAGTTCCCTGCGCGGTGCAGCCTCCCCAGACCCGCGCCGTTCTCTGGGATCAGTCCTCGAGGAAGAACTGCACGGTGGTGACCACGCGGACCTTCTTCACCTCCGGGGAGAAGGAGTCTCGGTCCTCCACGCTGAACAGTCCCTGCTGGGCGTTGCGGATCCCGCCCACGCGGCTGCCCGAGTCCCGGGCGAATTGCTCGGCCGCGCGCCGGGCATCTTGGGTGGCCTCAGCGATCATGGGAGGTTTGATGGACTCGAGGTCGGTGAAGAGGTACTGGGTGTTGTACTCGTAGCTGCGAATCAGCGCCACCCCCCGGCCCACCAGCTCGCCCGAGCGCGCCAGGGTCTCCCGCACCGCGCCGATCTTAGAGGTCCGCACCGTCACGACCGCCTCGGCAACATACCGGGGCCCCGGCCGCTCGGGGCTGATCATCCCCTGGGCCTCCCGGTCCGTGATGCGCGGCGCCCCGGCCGAGATCTCCTCGGGGCCGAAGGCGGGCCCGAGGAACGCCCGGATCTTCGCCGTGCCCTCGTCCACCTGCCGCTGGAGCGTGCCGAGGTCGTTGGCCGTGACGGAGAAGACGATGGGCCACAGCGCCAGGTTCGCGGGGACCTCCCGCTCCGCGAACCCCTTCACCGACACGTACCGATCGCTCTTGCGGGCGCGGTAGAGCCCGTCCCCGACGAACCAGCCGGCCAGGGCCACGGCCGCGGCAAGGGCGAGCGCAGCGGCGGCGGTCGCGAGAGCACTCCGATCCCCCATGGTCTTTCCTCCTCCCGAGGTTTCCCACCCACGTCGGCCGGCTCCACCGTACCAGCCGGGGCAGGCCGCGTCGACCCGCGGATGCGTGGGGGGATGCGGGACCAGGGTCTTCCGCCGTGCCGCGGCGCGGCGCTGTGCTCCAAAGCCCTGGCCCGTCTTCCAGCGGTCAGTAGCCGATGCCGCCCACCACGGAGCGAACCGCCGTCGGGTTCGGCACCACGGTCGTCGGCCGCATCATCTCGTTATCCTCGTGGTCGATGATGTGGCAGTGCCACACGTAGTTGTACAGGCCACCCCCACCCGGGTCGAAGGGGTAGGAGAGCGCTTCCGGCGCCGCGGCGGCCGGGGCGTCGGTCGGCGCGTAGCGTACCGCGAGCCGGGTCACCTCTCCGGGCAACGCGATCACCGTGTCCTTCCAGCCGGCCTCGTTCGGGAGCGGAGGCCGGATGGCGCCCTGCAGGTAAGGCGCGATGTTCGGATTGCCGCCGAGCTTCCCGCCGGAGAGCGGGTTCGCCGCGGGATCGTAGGCCAGCGGGGGTCCGTAGCCGGGACAGAAGGCGCCTGCGGCGCAGGCCATGCCCATGGTCACGTCCCAGCCGCCGCCGGGAAACGCTGCCGCGTAGGCCTTGGTGTACTTGTTGACGTTGTAGTTTTGCCGGTTGAGGATCTGGAACTGGGCCAGGTGCAGGTGGATGGGGTGGGCGTCGGCCGTGAGGTTGACGATCTCCCACACCTCGGTCTCCCCCTCGTTCGGGAGCTCCGAGAGGTAGTTGTACCCCAACCCGTCGGGCACGAAGCCGGGGATGGGCTGCTTGATGTATTGGCCGGCGGCATCGACGCCGACGAACCTCTCGCCGCTCCACTTGGTGTTGTTGACCAGGATCTCGAGGGGGCCGCCGGGGTAGGCCGTGAGGAGGCCCGTGACCGGGTCGACGACGGTCATCGGCATGGCCATGACCTCGTTCAGGGTCAAGAGGCGGGTGCGTTGGGCCGCGACGGCCAGAGCTCCGGTGGCGGGGTTCACGAGCCGCTGGATCGCCTGGGCGCCGGTGCGCAGGGGCACGCCGCTCGCCGGGTTGTACGTGGCGTCCGCCACCGTCCCCGCGGCGACCCGCAGCTGCAAGATCCTCCCAAGCGTGCTCCCCTGGGGCGGCGCGCCCTTGGGATAGGGCGTCCGGCCGGTGTTGCGGATGATGAGGTTCGTGCCCCCGAAGCCCGCGAAGTCAACGATCACCTCGTAGCGCTCGCCGGGCTGCATGACGAGCCGCTGCCCGAGCGCCGGATCGATCTTGACCGGCGCGTCGAGGTACCCGCCGTCGGTGGCGATCACCCACAGGGGCGGCCCGATGGCGCCGGTTGCCTGGTTCAGCAGCGACATCTCGTAGGTGCGGGCGTTCGAGCCGTTCAGAAAGAGAAAGCGGTAGCGCCTGGCCTGCACGTTCAGGTAGGGCCACGCCTTGCCGTTCACCACGATCGTGTCCCCCACGAACTCGGGCGACCAGTAGGGGTGCTCCGGGTTGGGCGCCCACAGGATCCCCCCCGCCCCGTCCGCCTGGAAGAAGAGCTGGCCGGCCGTGTCGAACGCCCGGTCCTGGATCACCAGGGGGACGGTGGGCTCGAAGACCCCGGCGTTGTCCAACCCGTACGCGGCCAACCCGGCGGGCAGGGCGA
>JBFLZB010000147.1 GCA_040756475.1 Thermodesulfobacteriota bacterium | reverse complement strand
CCTTGGGAATCTGCACCCGCACCATCGCCACGTTGGGCTCCACCCCCGCCCCGTGGGGCTCGTGGCAGTCGTTGCACCCGGCTACGGCGCCGGAGCCGCCGTGGAGCTTTCCCGTGTACGCGCTGTGGCAGGTCAGGCAGATCGAGTAGGCCCGGTCGTAGGGCGGCTGCTGCCGAATGGCGCTCTGCACCGAGGTGTTCTCGGCGTACTTGAAGCGAAGGGGGTTGGTGCCCGGCGCGGAGTGCGAGAAGGCATGTGGCACGCCCTCCGCGTGGCAGCCCGTGCAGCCCAGCGACCCGCTAGCGATGGTGCCCTGGCCGTGGCCCTTGAGGGCGTAGGCGCCCCCGCCGGGGCCGTCGTCCTGGACGTGGCAGAACCCGCACTTCTCCGGGGTGACCCGCGTCGCCAGGGGGTCGCCGGGCTCGTTGGAGGTGGTCCCGTCGGTGCGAAGGGTGATCAGCGAGGTGTTCTGGTAGCTGTTGTGGGTGCCGTGGCACTGGGTGCACGCCGTGGGCACGGCTCCCCCCGCCAGGGTCGTCCTGGCCACGCCGTGAGCCGGCCGGGCCGCCAACGTGCCGTACGCGTTGGGGACCGTGCCCCCGTGGCAGGCGGCGTTGTTGCAGGTGTGCGCGGAGAGGTCGTAGCCGGTCGCGAGCCACCCCACGAGGGTGGCGTGGACGTCGATCCGGGCCCCGCCGCTGGCGTCGGAGTTGTGGACCCGGGCATTTCCCGCCCCGTCGGACACCACGCCCACGTCGATGCCGGTGTGACAGTCCCGGCAGTCGAAAAGCGAGGTCTGGTCGCCGAAGCCGCTGCGCAGATCGGCCCCGTGCTTGGACGTGGACGAGGCGCCGAAGTGGTCCCACACCCCCTTCATCCGGTCCCGGTTCACCACCGAGGGGGTGGCGTTCCGGTCGTGGCAGAAGAGGCAGGGGGCCTGGGGGTTGGACTCGGAGATCCCCAGGGCCACGGTGCGGTCGGACTTCTTGAGCAGGTGGGTGCCCACCACCATCTTGGACCTGGAGACCGCGTGGCAGTCGTAGCAGATCGCCCCGGGGGGATAATGGGTGGCCGCCTGGGCGCCCCCTGCACCAGCCCCCAGGGCTGCCCCTACCATGAACGCCAATCCAGCCGCCCAGCCCAGCCGTGGATGCGGATGCACTCTGCCCGACATCGCTCCCTCTCTTGTCGCTTGAAAATGCAATCTCTCCACCGGCACGCAGGCCTTCGTACGCGGACCCTTCCCGACGGCGCGGAGCACGGAGTGGGTGCGCGCCGCACGCGACGAAACACTATATTGCCAAAGTAATTCACTGTTACAAGGAAACGGGAAGAAGGCGAGCACGAATCTGCGCCGATGCCTGACCGAGTCGTCGAGCGGTGACACCGCCGCGGGGGATCCGCAACGCCTCAGGCGGTCTGCGGCCGGGCCTGCCCGTTGCTCAGTGCGGCCGGAAGGGGCCTTCCTGGTGGGGGAGGCCGGCCCGGTCGAGGAGGGCCTGGGCGGTGTGGAGGGCGAAGAGGGTGAGGGCGTGGACGCCGGCGAGCGCGTCCTCCCGGAGCACGGGATAGAGGGCTCCCGCGTGTTCGGTGGCGATTGCGTCGAGGGCCCGGACCGCCGCCTCCAGGGAGAGGGGCGCGGGGGGCGTGAGGGAGAGCTCCCGGATCTCCTCGGGGTCGGGGCGGGCCCCGGGGGCCGAGACACCCAGCGCGTCGAGATAGGGATCGGTGGCGTTGAGGATGGCGGTCCACCCCTGGGGGGGGCGAAGCCCCTGGAGGATCTCCCGGAAACGGGCCTGGACGGCAAAGCTCCTTCGGCGGGCGGGAGCGTCGAAGGGGTCGTAGGGGTCCGACGGGTTCCAGTAGGGGCGCAGGAGGAGCACCGGCGGCGACGGGATCCAGAAACCCTGGAGGTAGGAACGGTAGGGGGTGCTTCCCCAGGCCTCCGCGGTGCGGGCCGGGTGGGCTTCGAGGCCCGCCATGAAGAACTCGGCGGTGTCCGGGTTCCAGAAGAGGCGGCGCACCCCGTGGGAGGGCGCCCGGGGCTCCCACGCAGGGGGGAAGACCGCCCCCACCTCGTAGGCCTCGAAGACTGCCGCGGGGACGGCCAGGAGAACTTCGTCCCCCTGTGCCACCTCGTAACGGCCCCTCTTCTGCTCGATGACGACAGTGTCGAACCGGCGCGGTTCCACCCCTAGGAATCCTCCAGGACCAGAGGTCTTGAACGACGCATCAAGCTCTTCCCTAGCGTCACGGTGGGTCCGCTGCGCTTGACCCATCCCACGGTTCGCCGTGGGTTCGAGCTGACGGCTGACCGCCGAGGCCACACCTTGGCGGTCTGAGGCGGGGCCTCGTTAGAATCCCAGGATCACGTCCTCGAACTGCTTCCACCAGTGGCGCAGGGCGAGCACGGCCAGGATGCTTACGGCGAACACCCCCACGGCCACCCAGGTGGCGGCGGTGGCGATGCGGTCGGCCGCCACGCTGCGGCGGTGGATCTCTGCCTGGGCAGCCTCCGCCAGCCGGGTAGCCCGGTCCTCCACCGCGTTTCCGAGCTCGATGGCCGTGGCGCTGTACTCCTGGAGCCGGGACCAGTCGCGGGAGCCCTCGGCCGTCCGGGGCATGAGCTCCAGAACCTTCCGGTACCGTTCCGCCGACTGCTCGATGACGTCGAGCTCCCGGCCCGCCTCGGGCGAAGCACTGGCCCGGGCAGCCTTGACGTGGGTCGTGAGGGCGGTCAGGTGGGAGAGGGCCGCGGAGGTGTCGTCGGAGAACTCGGCCAGGTAGCGGAAGAGGTCCCGCTGGGCGGCCAGGATGTCGTGCCGGATCGAAGCCGTGGCCGATGCCAGGGGCTCGGCCTCGGCAGCGACGACGCGGACCGAGCGCGAGATCAGCACGCTGCCGGCGAGCGCCGCCAGGTCCACGGCGATCAGGAGCAGCACGAGGACGCGAAACCACCACTGGATCTGTACGGCAGCCGGTCTTGCCACGTTTACCTCCCGCGCAGTTCGAAGTGGATCAAGCCGCTGGACAGGTGCTTGCCCTTGTCACTCTTGTCGTACACCGCGAAGGCCGCAAACAGGGGCTGGCCCACGGCGAACGCGACGTCGTCGCCGCGGCCGGTGTCGAGCGCCCTGGAGAGCTCCACGGTCCAGCCCCCCCCGTCTCCCTTCGCCGTCCAGCTCCCACGCGCCCGGACGTCGCTGCGGCTCCCCCGGGGCTCCTGGGGGCGGTAGCTCGCCACCAGGTTTCCCTGGAACTCGACGGGGATGAAGAAGAACCACCCAGGTGCGCCCTCGTCGGGCTCTTGCTTCACCCAGACCTGCCCGCTGCCTCCCCGCGTGGCGTAGGGGTTGGACTGGGGAATCCGGCCGCGGCTCACCCGCAGGCGGCCGTCGTCGGCGTGGCCGGAGATCTCGGACCAGTGAGCCCGCCACAGCCAGGTATCGGCGTCGTGCTCGTCCCCCTGGAGCATGCAGGGGTCGGAGGGCGGGGTGCGGTACCAGGCCACCGCCAGGGCGTCGTCCAACTCGGCGCTCTGGTGGTAGGTGCGTTGGGCGGTGTCCCAGCGCCAGGGGCGGTAGAGGGTGTCCTGGGACGGGTCGCTCCACTGGGCCAGGAGGTACAGGCGCGCGCCGTCGTGGACGGCCCGGAGCCGCAGGGTGTTGATGGCCGTTCCGTCCGTCACCGGGAAGTCGATGGCCTCGGCCTGTCGCCAGGCCGGGTCGTCCCCGCGGCCGTCGACCGCGGGGGGCTGGGCCACCCGCGGGGCGGCCAGCACCGGAACGCCCTGGGATCTGCCGCTCTCGGGGCGAAGCGGCGGGGCCTGCACCCTGCGCACGCCCTCCAGGGCGGACCGGGCCTGCGCGGCCTGGGGGGCCTGGGGCCACCGGGCCAGGAACCCCTCGAAGGCCTCGGTCGTTCCCGCCGCCCGGGCGCTCTCCCACTCGGCTCCTAACGCCCGGGCCCTGGCTTCCTCGGCGAGGCGGCGCGCTTCCGGGGCGTGGCGTCCCTTGGGGCGGGCCTTCAGATAGGCCTCCACCCCCTCCAGGGAGCCGCGGGCGGCCTCGAAGTCCTTCTCGTCGACCTGGATGGCCGCCAGTTGCTTGCGCGCCTCCGCGGCCTCGGGGCCGTCGGGGAAGACCGTGAGAAAGATGCGGTAGGAGTCTGCCGTGTCGAGCCTTCGGGCTTCGCTGTAGGCGTCGCGCCTGCGCTTGTCGGCGGCATGGCGGGCCTGGTTCTCCGCAGCGGCGCGTCGGCGCTCCTCCTCCACGGCCCGCAGCCGCGCCTGCACTTCCTGGAGCCGGGGGGAGGCGGGAAAGTGCTCCAGGAAGGCCTGGTAGCCCTCGGCATCGTTGCGCTGGAGCGCCGTCCGGTAGGCTGCCTCTTCCCGCAGCGACGCCGCGCGTTCCCGGGCCTCGGCGGCCTGGGCAGACTCGGGGTAGCGCTCGAGGAAGCGGGTCCAGGCCTGGAGGCTATCCTGCGCCCGTGCCTCGCGCAAGGCGGCCTCCTCTTCCTCGGCCCGGGGGCCGGTACCCGGGGGCACCCCGCTCGGGGAGGCGGAGGAGGACTCGCGGACGACCACGGTGCCGGGGCTCGGAAGAGACGACCCGCGCGTCTGCGCCCCCGGAACGGCCACCTCGCTCTCGGCACCGGGGGGGGGCGGGTCGGGCCGGGGGGGCGTGGCCGTGCGCCGGGTGCGCTCGGAAGGCGGGGCGGCTGGGGCCGGGGCGGCCGCAGGCGCCGGGGGCGGGTCGGGGACCGGAGCCGGTGCAGGCGCCGTGGACAGGGGTCCCGTGTAGCGCAGCCGGACGCGAAGGTTGTCGCCTTGGAGCACGATGCCGGCGGCTTCCGTGTTCGGATCGGCCGCCGCCAGGCCGGTCAGGGTCTCATCGAGACGCACCCCCATGGAGAGCCGGTAGTAGTCGTGCTTGTTTCCGAGCAGGCGCAGGTCGAACCGGTCCGGGCCCCGGCGCACTCCGACGAGAACCGTGACGTCGTCGCCGCTGCGCACCAGGTCGAAGGACACCAGTTCGGGGTTGGCCGCCAGCACGCCCTTGCGGATGTCGTCGACCTTCCGGTTCAGGGAGTCGGATGCGATCTGATAGGCCTCGTCCTTGGTGAGGGAAAGCTCCACGGGCACGCCTCCGGCTGCGGCGGCGCCTGCGAAGGCCAGGAGCGCGGCGAGGAGGAGCGTCAGCCGGAAGAGGGGCCGGAGAGGAGTTCTCGGATCTCCCGGCCGATCGGGCCGGAGGCGCCGGTGTCGATGAAGACGTGCACATACTTCTCCACCCGGTCGGCCAGTTCGAGAAGGTCCTCGGGGGTGTCTCCGCATTGGTCTACCGCCTGAAGCAGGCGCTTCGCTCCGCGGCCAAAGCGCTCCTTGAGCAGTTCCCGGATCTCGTTCTTGACGTCTTGCGGGTTCCGGGGAGGGGGCTCCTCGAAACCGAACCAGTCCGCGCCCTCGGGTGCGATGCCCTGCTTCCACTCGGGTTCGCCCTCTGCTTCCTCCCGCCGGGACTCGTCCAGGAGCCGGGCCGCCTCCATCACCAGGTTGGTCGGGTCCATGGCAATGGTGCGCGCCGGGGAAGGCACGTTGGTCTGGAACCGGAATTCCCCGTGGGGAACCCGAAACAGGGAAAAGACCGCTTTCTCTCCCTCGGCCCCGGGGAACTCGGCGTGGATGACGTTGCCCTCCTCGAAGAAGAGGGCGGCCCCGCCGCCGGCGCACACCACCCGCAACACCCCGGTCTTCCGGCCGAAGCCGACCAACTGGATGATGTCCGGCAGGCTGAAGTCCTTCAGGTTGCCCCGGAGCTCCACAGGCGTTTCCTTCCCCCTGGTGTTTCGTCACCGTACAGATCGGATGGGACGCACGAAAGGATGAGCCGGCGAATCGCATTTTGGCGAACCCGCCGAGATCCGGCGCAGCACCGCGCCGGGAAGGGGTACGGCCGCCCCTTCGTCGGACACCGCTGCAGACAGGAAACCCTGCGCTTCTCCTTCCCCGTGTGGCCCGGCACGGGAGGAGCCCGGGGGCTCCGGCAGGAAGTTGGGTATTGTTTCGGCAGGCTCCCTGCCCTGTCAAGAATGAAGTTGAAAATTCAAGGTCTTGGCCCTACCCTGAACCCCCGTTTTCCCTTGCGAGGAGGCCCCCCATGGGGACGCGGCCCATTCGCGCCACCAGCTCCCGTTTTCTGCTGAGCGCGCCCCGCTGGGAGGATGCCCAGGCCGTTTCCTGGCCCCAGGTGGCGGTGGCGGGCCGCTCCAACGTGGGCAAGTCCTCTCTGGTGAACTTTCTGCTTGGCCGGCGCAGCCTGGCGCGCACCTCGTCCACCCCCGGCCGGACGCAGGCCTTGAACTTCTTCCTGGTGGACGAGCGCTTCGTCCTCGTGGACCTGCCGGGCTATGGGTACGCCCGGGCGCCGCCGGCCGCCGTGCGCACCTGGAACACCCGCACGCGGGAGTACGTGGAGCGGGCGGCGGCATTGCGGGCCGTTGTGCTCCTGCTCGACATCCGCCGGGACCCGTCGGCCCAGGATCGGACCTTTGCCCGCTGGGTCCGCGAGGCGGGACGCCCCCTGATCCCCACGGTGACGAAGGCCGACAAGGTCTCGCGGGGCCGCAGGGCCGATCGCCTGCGGGCGATTGGTGCGGGTCTGGGGGTCGCGCCGGGGCAATTGCTCGTGACGTCGTCCCGCACGGGGGAGGGGCGCCGGGAGCTCTGGGAGAGGGTCTCCGAGCGGGTGGCGCCGGTCGCCCCTCGGCTGCCCGTGGTGGCCATCGACGGCCCCTCCGGTGCCGGAAAGAGCACCGTGGCCCGGCTCCTGGCCGAGCGCCTGGGATGGAACCACGTGGACACGGGGGCCATGTACCGGAGCATCGGCCTCAAGGCCGACCGCGTCGGGGTGGCGTTGGACGACGACGAGGGGTTGGAGCGCCTGTGCCGGGACACCACCCTCGACGTTCGCCGCGGGGCCGACGGCGAGGCCCGGGTGCTCCTGGACGGGGAGGACGTGACCGAGGCCATCCGCGAGCACCGGGTGAGCGGCCTGGCCTCGAGGGTCTCGGCCCGGCGCCCCGTGCGCGAGGCGATGGTCCGTTACCAGCGGCAGCTCGGAGAGTCGGCTCCGGCGGTGTTGGAGGGCCGCGACATCGGTACCGTGGTGTTCCCGGATGCCCTGCTCAAGGTCTTTCTCACCGCGGCGGACGAGGAGCGGGCGCGCCGCCGCACGGCCGAGCTGGCCAGCCGGGGGCAGGAGGCGCGCTACGAGGACGTGCTGGCCGACATCCGTGCCCGGGACTGCCAGGATTCCTCCCGGGAACACGCCCCCTTGCGGCCTGCCGACGACGCCCGCGTCGTCGACACCACGGGGCTCCCCGTCGCCCGCGTGGTGGAGGAGCTGGCGGAGTTGGTGCGGGGGGCCCTGGGGGGGGTTCCCGGTGCCGCTTCGTAACCGGCCGGATTTCTGCGGGTAACAGGCCCCGTGCCCACTCGACCCTCCTCGCGACCCCCAGCCTCTCTCCCTTCCCGGAGCCTGCCCGCGTCCCGCCTGAGGCGGCTGGGCGCCGGGGCTGCCGTCGGCGCGGTGCTGTGCCTGCTGGGCTGCGGAGCCCCCCAGGACGGGGTGTACTCCCTGCCACTCGCGCAGGAGCCGACCGAAGCGGACTGGTCGGCGGCCGTGCCGCTTCGGATGCAGGCTGTGGGCGGGCGCACGAGCCGCCGCGGTTTGGGGGACGTGGACGGGGACGCTGTGCACAAGGCCACCGCCTCGTGCCACCACGGTACCCAGGTCTCGCCGGTGCCCGTGGAGGTTCGCGCGTATCATACCGGAGAGAAGCTCTTCCTTCGCTTCGTGTGGGCGGATCCCACCCCCGACCTCGGACCCTCCTGGGAGTGGGACGGGGCCGGGTGGCGGGCAGGAGGCTTCGCCCAGGACGGTCTCGGCGTGCTCTGGGGCGAGAGCCCCGGGGCGTTTTCCTGCGCCCGGACCTGCCACCTGGAGGACTGGCGGATGGCGGGGCCTCGCGCCATCGCCGACTACCGCATGGCGGCCCCGGCGGGGGAGCCGCCCCTGGACTTCTGGATCTGGCGGCCAGGCCGGGGGACGCCCGAGGGCCTCGCGGAGGACGGCCGCCTGGGACCGGCGGGGTGGGAAGGGGACGGTCCCGGGGAGCTCTTCGGCCCCAACTCGGTGCGGGCGGCCTCGGGGAAGCCCGACGCCTTCGGGCCGGGGGATCGGCCTTGGGAGGCGCCGCCTCCCGAGCCGGGGGCCCGGGCGCCGGGGCACCGTCTGGTGAACCCCGCCCTCGGGCGCCTGGAGGTGGAGTCTACGGCCCACCGGCGCCGAGGGGCCTGGGTGCTCACCCTCTCCCGCGGGTTCACCGGCTCCGACCCCGGAGACGTGGGCTTCGCGCCCGGCACGGAGGTGGTTTTCGGTCTTGCCGTTCTGGACGGCGTGGAGAAGGATCACGTGGCGGTTCCGGTGCCCATCCGGCTCGTGCTCGTCGACCCGCCGGCCCTCGTGGGGCGGCGGCAGGGAGAGTGACCATGCAGCGTGTGCTCACCTTCGGTCTGTTACTCCTCGTCGCGGCCTGCGGGTCTCCTTCCGGGAGGGAGGGGGAGCTCACGGCCGTAGCGGGGTCGGTCTACCGCCCCGCAGAGGGGGCGGTGGTCGACCTCTACCGGCCGGGCGATGATCTGCGCGGGCCGCCCTTTACCCAGCTCGGTCCCCTGGCGGCCGACGGGAGCTTCTCCATCGACTTGCCCCCGGGGGAGTACGTGCTGGTGGCCCGCCACCGGCAGAGCGGGGACGAGACCGGCCCGGTTCGGGACGGCGACCTCAAGGCGGACCCGATGAGGGTGCGGGTGGAAGCGGGGAAACCGCTCCAGGTGAGCCTGCTGGCCTACGTGAAACAGGGCAATCCCAAGGAGTCCCTGGGAGAGGATGCCCCGTGGAAGACCGGGATCTCGGGCCGCATCCTGGACCCGGAGGGCAAGCCCCTGGCCGGCCTGAGGGTCCACGTGTACGATCACGTGCAGATGTCGGAGCGGCCCAAGTTCGTCTCTGCCAAGACCGGCCCCGACGGCCGCTACGCCCTGGCCCTGCCCGAGGGGGGAACCTACTACGTCTGTGCTCGGGACAAGTACGGAGGCCCACCCAAGGTGGGCGACCTGTACGGCCGCTACGACCGGGGCACCGTGGATCCGTCGGCCGTCATCGTTCCGGAAGGGGCGATGGTGGCAGGGGTGGATATCACGGTGCACACGGTGTGGTGAGGGGGGGCGCGTTGTGCGTTGCACGTTGCGCGTTGCACGTTGTCCGTGGCAGGTGGCAGGTGGCACGCCGGGCGTCTTCCGAGGCGCCCGTCACCCGTCACCCGTCACCCGTCACCGGAACCATGCCCTGTGGGGCGCGGCGTGAGGGGGGCCTCGTGAAGGTAGTGTCGGCTCTGGTCCTGGCGACGGGGCTGCTCCTGTCGGCGTGCGGGGTGCCGTCGACGCCTTCGGTGGGCGATCTCCAGGGGAGGGCGGCGGGGGGCGACGCAGGGGCGGCGCGGGAGCTGGTGGGGCTCCTGGGGCGGGAAGCCCCGGCGGAAATCCGGGCCGAGGCGTACCGCGCGCTCTTGGAAGTCGGCGCCTCCCATGCCGACCGCCTACGAGAGGCCTGCCGCGATCCCGACCCCGTCCGAAGAGAGCACGCTCTGGCGCTGGCTGCCAACCTGCGCCTCGAGGGCGCCTTCGCCGAGGCGGTGCGCGCGCTGGAGGACGCCGCGTTTCCCCGCCGCTACGTGGCCGCGTGGGCCCTGGGGGAGCTCGGGGACACCGCGGCGGTGGGGCCGCTGGTGCGGGCCTTGACGCGGGAGTCGGGTGAGGTTGCCAAGGCCGTCGCCCGGGCGCTGGTGCGCCTCGGGCCCGAGGCCGTGGGGCCGGTCCTCCCGGTGGTGCCCTCCCTGGGTTCGGAAGGGCGGGGCTATGCAGTGCGGGCCCTGGGCGAGCTTCGCGACCCCCGGGCGCTGCCCGTGCTCCTCGCCCTGCTTGCCGATCCTGCCGACCCTTCGGGACGGGCCGACGCCGCCTGGGCCCTGGGGCAGCTCGGCGACCCCCGCGGGGGGGAGGCCCTGGTGCCGGTCCTGGGCGACCCGGACTGGCGGGCGCGCCTGGAGGCGAGTCGTGCCGTGGGGCTTCTGGAGGCCCGGGAGGCAGAGGGATCTCTGGAGCAGTTGCGCCGCGCGGACCCGCATCCCGCGGTTCGGGAGTGGGCGGCGCGCACTCTGGCGATCTGGCGGGGAATGCCCCAGACCTACCCCGACGCTCGGGGGGAGTGGGTCCTGCCCGACGAGCTGTACCGATGAGGCGGAGGGCGCCAGGCCCCGGCGAGGGCGGGGGCGTAGACCTGTTTCGGGCCCGGATCATCGGCCCTCTCCTGCGTGGCCCGGGGCCCCAGCGGGTGCTCCAGTGGGTCTTCCTGCTCGGCTACGTGGGGCTCGTCGCCCTGGGGTTCGGGAGAGTTGGGATCCCCGGGGTGCCCGAGCTCCACCCCCTCATGTACACCCACGCGACGACGCTCCTCTTCTGGGTGCTGTGGTTCATGGGGCTCGTGCTCCTGGTCCCGATCCTGGGGCGAGCCTGGTGCGCGGTGTGTCCCCTGGGGTTCGCTACCGACGCGGTGGGGCGCCGGGGGCTCGGGCTCCAATGGCCCCGATGGGTGGCTTCCGGGGCGGGCACGGTGGTCCTGCTGGGGGCGGGGGTGGCGGCCGTGGTGGGGTGGGAGGTGCACAAGAGCCCCCACCGTACGGCCCTCGTGGTGGCCGGCATCGGGCTTCTGGCGCTGGCGGCGGCGGCGGTCTTCCGGCGAAGTGCCTTTTGCCGGGGCCTGTGCCCCGTGGGTTCGGTGCTCCACCTCTACAGCCGCCACGCGCCGCTCGCGGTGCGGACCCTGGACCCCCGAGCGTGCGCGTCCTGCGGCGACCGCTCCTGCACGAGCCCCCAGTCCCAGTGGCGGCGCTGGGACGCCGGGCACCTGGTGGTGCAGCACAAGGTCTACGCGTCCGGGTGCCCCGTGGCCCTCTATCCCCCGGACATGGATCAAGGGGCGTGCCTCCTGTGCCTGCGGTGCGTGCGCCGCTGCTCCCAGGGCAACCTGGGCGTGTTCTGGGGGCGCCGCCCCCCGCGCCGCCCCCTGGACGCCTCCCGCACGGCCGCGCTCGTGCTCCTCCTGGGGCTCGTGGCGGTCGCCCTCCTGCGGACCTGGCCCGATGCCTGGCGGCTCCTGAGCCCC
>JBFLZB010000146.1 GCA_040756475.1 Thermodesulfobacteriota bacterium | reverse complement strand
GAGCCGAGCTTCGGCAACGTGAAGACCCGCGGCATCCTGTGGGAGACGGTGACCGCCACCGATCTGCTCACCGCGGGGGCCGACATCCTGATCCTGCGCCACCCGGAGTCGGTGCGGGTCGTCAAGAAAGTCATCGAAGACGTGATGGCCTGAGGCTGTCGCGACCACTGAACGGAGGAACGAGATCATGGCAAAGCTTCGCGAGATCCAGGACATCACCGTCTGCGAGTCTACGACGCAGATGCTTCGGAAGGCGCGGGAAGAAGGGGTGAAGACCGCCTTCGACCGGGCCGACGAGCTGAGCGCCTGCCCCATCGGGGCCCAGAACGCGTGCTGCAAGCACTGCGCCATGGGGCCCTGCCGCCTGAGCTCCAAGGCGCCCTATGAGAAGGTGGGCGTGTGCGGCGCCAACATCGATACCTTCCAGGCCCGCGGGTTTGCCCGCATGGTGGCCGCCGGCACCGCGGCCCACTCCGACCACGGGCGTGAGATGAGCGAGCTCTTTCTCACCGTGGCCAAGGGGGAGAACCCCGACTTCGAGATCAAGGAGCCCGGAAAGCTCGTCGAGTTCGCCAAGCACATGGGCGTGGCCACCGAGGGCCGGGAGCAGAAGGACGTGGCCCTCGAGCTCGCCGAGGCGTGCCTGGGCCAGTTCACCCAGCAGAACGGGTACCTCAAGCTCTTCGAGCGCGCCCCCAAGAAGCGCTTCGAGAAGTGGAAGGAGCTCGGCATCCTCTCCCGCGGCGTGGACCGCGAGGTGGTGGAGATGATGCACCGTACCCACATGGGCGTGGATCAAGACTACCGCAACCTGGTGCTCGGCGCCGCCCGCTGCGCGCTGGCCGACGGCTGGGGCGGGGCCATGATCTCCACCGAGCTCTCCGACATCATGTTCGGCACGCCGCGCCCGGTGCGGGCCGAGATCGACATTGGGGTGCTCAAGGAAAAGGAAGTGAACGTCATCGTCCACGGCCACGAGCCTCAGCTCCTGGACATGATGGTGCGCCTCTCCGAGGACCCGGAGATGGTGGCCAAGGCCAAGGCCGTGGGTGCCGAGGGGATCAATCTGGTGGGGATGTGCTGCTCGGGCAACGAGCAGCTCGTGCGCCGGGGCGTGCCCCATGCCGGCAACTTCATGCAGTGCGACTCCGCCATCATCACCGGGGCAGTGGACGCCATGATGGTGGACGTACAGTGCATCCAGCAGGGGCTCCAGGAGCTCTCGAAGTGCTACCACACGAAGTTCATCACCACGAACTATCGGTGCAAGATCGAAGGCGCCCAGCACATCGAGTTCCACGGCGACCACGGCGCGCGGGAAGCCGGCGTGAAGCTCATGATGGAGGGCATCAACAACTTCAAGAACCGCAAGAGGGTCGTGATTCCGGACCGAAAGACGGCGATGGTCGGCGGCTTCTCCCACGAGACCATCAACTATATGCTGGGCGGGAGCTTCCGCTCGAGCTACACGCCGCTCAACGAAAACATCATCAACGGGCGCATCCGCGGCGTTGCCGGTGTGGTGGGGTGCAACAACCCCCGCGTCAAGCACGACTGGGTGCACATCGAGCTCGTCAAGGAGCTTCTGAAGAACGACGTCCTCGTCGTCCAGACCGGGTGCTCGGCCATCGCCATGGCCAAGCAGGGCTTCATGCAGCCCGAGGCGGCGGCAAAGTACTGCGGGCCCGGCCTCCGGGAGGTGTGCGAGGCGGTGGGCATGCCGCCGGTGCTGCACTCCGGCGCCTGCGTGGACAACAGCCGCATCCTGGTCGCGGTCTCGGAGATGGTCAAGACCGGCGGTCTCGGCGACGACATCAGCGACCTGCCGGTGGCCGGTGCGGCGCCCGAGTGGATGAGCGAGAAGGCCGTGGCGATCGGCCACTACTTCGTGTCGAGCGGCGTCTTCACCGTGTTCGGGGTGACCCTGCCGCACGTGGAGGGCACCAAGTTTGCCGAGTACCTCTTCGGCGGCCTCGAGAACGACCTCGGGGGCAAGTGGGCGGTGGAGCCCGACCCGTACAAGATGGCCAAGCTCATGATCGACCACATCAACTCGAAGCGCGAGGCCCTCGGCATCCATGAGAAGAAGGAGCGCAAGCTCTTCGACATGGAAGCCCGCCGCGAGCTCAAGGTCTAAGGCGAGGGAGACAAGACAATGTCCAAAATCATCCTTTCCGGAGTCATCCGCGGCGCGCACCAGATCTACGCGCGGGTGGAGAAGAAGGTCAACGACGCCATCGCCAAGCACGGGGCCGACAAGGAGGTGAAGCTCCCCAACACCGGCTACTTCCTGCCCGTGATCTACGGCATCCTGGGTCACAAGGTGGAGAAGCTCGGCGACATGCTGCCCGTGCTCGCCAAGTGCAAGAGCCTCCTGCCCCCGCAGGTCTCCGAGAACCTATGGGTGCCGTACCTAGGCCACGGCCTGGACGCCGGCATGCAGACGCTCTTCTGCTACGACATGGAAGAGGCCCTGAAGTACCTGGAGACCCCCCCCTACACCCTGGGCGAGGACCCCAGCCCCGACAATATCTGGCTCGGCGCCGCCGACGACGTGATCATGCGCAAGCGGGGCGTGGAGTTCGTGGACGGCTCCGCGCCGGGCTTCGCCGCGGTGGTGGGTGCGGCCCCCGACAGCAAGACGGCGGCCAAGATGGCCAAGGAGCTCCAAGAGAAGGGCATCTACGTCTTCATGGCCGGTGAGCACGGCGGCAAGACCTTCGCCGAGCAGCTCGTGGAGGAGGGCGTGCAGGTGGGCTGGCCCACCCGGCTCGTGCCCTTCGGGCGCGACACCTCGGCGGCCATCCACGCCGTGGGCTTCGCCACCCGGGCCGCCATGGCGTTTGGCGGCATCCAGCCGGGCGACTACGCGGGGATCCTGCGCTACAACAAGCTGCGGGTCTTCGCCTTCGTGCTCGCCCTGGGCGAGGTCGCCGACGAGTGGTACGCGGCCGCCGCGGGGGCCATCAACTACGGCTTCCCGACCATCGCCGACTCCGACATCCCGGAGATCCTCGTGACCGGCGTGTGCACCTACGAGCACGTGGTCTCCAACATCCCCCACGAGCAGATCGTGGCCAAGGCCATCGAGGTCCGGGGGCTCAAGATCCACATTTCGAAGATCGATATCCCGGTCTCCCACTCTCCGGCGTTCGAAGGGGAGCGGATTGCCCGCGACCAGATGTACGTGGAGCTCGCCGGTCCCAAGTCCGAGGGCTTCGAGTTCTGCCAGATGAAGCCGCTCGACGAGGTCGAGGACGGCAAGTTCGCCGTGGTCGGGCCGGACCTCAAGGACATGCAGGAGGGCAAGACCCATCCCCTGGCCATCTGGGTGGACGTGGCCGGCCGCAGCATGCAGCCCGACTTCGAGCCGATCCTGGAGCGGCAGATCCACCACCTCCTGAACGGCGCCGAGGGCGTGCTCCACATCGGTCAGCGCGACATCGTGTGGATGCGCATCTCGAAGAAGACCTTCGCGGCCGGCTTCAGCCTGAAGCACTTCGGCACCATCCTGCACGCCAAGTTCCACAACGAGTTCGGGAAGATCCTGGACAAGGTGCAGGTGACCATCTACACGGACCCGGCCAAGGTGAAGGAGCTCATGGGCCAGGCTCGGGCCGTGTACAAGGAGCGGGAGGAGCGCCTCGGTTCCATGACGGACGAGAGCGTCGATACGTTCTACAGCTGCACGCTGTGCCAGTCGTTTGCGCCGGACCACGTGTGCGTGATCAGCCCCGAGCGGCCGGGCCTGTGCGGTGCCTACAACTGGCTCGACGGCAAGGCCGCCTTCGAGATCACCCCCACGGGTCCCAACCAGCCCATCAAGAAGGGCGACACCCTCGACGACAACCTCGGGCAGTGGAAGGGCGTGAACGAGTTCGTGCTGAAGAACTCCCACGACGCGATTTCCTCCTTCAGCGCCTACTCGCTGATGGTGGACCCCATGACCTCCTGCGGCTGCTTCGAGGCCATCACGGTGCTCCTGCCCATGTCCAACGCGGTCATGGTGGTGGATCGGGACTACGCGGGGCCGACCCCCTGCGGCATGCCCTTCTCGACGCTGGCCGGCTCGGTGGGCGGAGGCGCCCAGACTCCGGGTTTCGTGGGGATGTCGAAGTTCTACATCGGCTCCAAGAAGTTCATCAGCGCCGACGGCGGAATCAAGCGGATCGCGTGGTTGCCCAAGGCGCTCAAGGAGTCGTTGAAGGAGGTGATCGAGAAGCGGGGCGCGGAGGAAGGGTGTCCCGATCTCTACGAGAAGATCGCCACCGAGGAGAACGCCACCACCGAGGAAGAGGTGCTGGAGTACATGAACAAGGTGGGGCACCCGGCCCTCGAGATGGACCCCATGATGTAGGCCGTTTCCCGGGGAGGGGTTCGCCCCTCCCCGGGGGCTGCGGGGAACTCCGCGAACTGCACGTTTGCTGACGAAAGGAGAATCGGCCCATGGGACTGACCGGCATCCAGATCTATAAATTGCTCCCGCAGACCAACTGCAAGGACTGCGGCGAGCCCACCTGCCTCGCCTTCGCGATGAAGCTCGCCGCGGGGAAGGCGGAACTCTCCAAGTGCCCCTATGTCTCGGAGGACGCCAAGGCGAAGCTCTCCGAGGCGAGCGCCCCTCCCATCCGCGTGGTGGAGCTGGGCCAGGGAGCCGCTGCCCACAAGGTGGGCGGCGAGACCGTGAAGTACCGGCACGAGAAGACCTTCGTGAACCCCACGGGTATTGCCGTGGCGCTCACCAACAAGACCGACCCGGCGGTCGTGGACGCCGAGGTCAAGCTTCTCAACGGAATCGCCTTCGAGCGGGTCGGGCTGACGCTCAAGCCGAGCTTCGCCTTCCTCTGGGACGAGAAGAAGGACCAGGCCTCCTTCGTGGAACTGGTCAAGAAGGTGGCCGCCGCCACGGAGAAGGGGCTGATCCTGTCCTCCGAGAGCGTGGACACCCTCAAGGCCGCGGCCGCGGCCATCCAGGGCAAGAAGTTTGCCCTCCACGCCGCCACCGCCGCCACGGCCGACGCCTTCGTGCAGATGGCCAAGGACTTCGGCTGCGCCGTCGTGGCCAAGGGGGACACCCTCGACGACCTGGCGGCCGTGGGCGAGAAGTTCGTTGCCGCGGGGCTCAAGGAAGTAATCCTCGATACCGGGTGGAAGGGGCTGCGCGAGACGCTCAGCGCCAACATCGCCATCCGGCGGGCGGCTCTGGACAAGAAGTTCCGGGCCCTGGGGTTCCCCACCATCGCCTTCCCCTGCGCCATGACCGACCACAAGGAGCTCCAGGCGGCCTACGCCACGGTGCTCATGGACAAGTACGCCGGTATCGTGGTGCTGGGCAGCCTCGACCCGGCCGTCAGCCTGCCGCTCCTGGTCAACCGGCTCAACATCTACACCGATCCCCAGCGGCCCATGACCATGGACCAGGGGATCTACGAGCTCAACAACCCCGGCCCCACGAGCCCCGTGATCATCACCACCAACTTTGCCCTCACCTACTTCGTGGTGAGCGCCGAGGTGGAGGCGAGCCGCGTGCCCACGTGGCTGCTGATCATGGACACCGAGGGCATGAGCGTGCTCACCGCGTGGTCTGCCGGCAAGTTCGTGGCCGACGCCATGGCGCCCTTCGTCAAGAAGACCGGCATCACCGACAAGGTGGGTCACAAGAAGATCATCATCCCCGGGTACGTGGCCCAGCTCTCCGGCGAGTTCGAGGAGGAGCTCGGCGAGGGGTGGAATGTGATCATCGGGCCCCGCGAGGCCGCGGATCTGCCCAAGTTCCTCAAGGACTACGCCGCCAAGGCGGGTTGAGCCGGGACGAGCGGGGACGGCCCCAAGGGGCCGTCCCCGGTGTCTCGGGCATTGGCGGTCTTCCCTCAGGCGGGGCCGCCCTCCGCAGATGACCGTTCAGCATCAGGAGGATTGGAATGAAGATTTACACGATTGCCGAGAGCATCAACATCATGTCGAAGACGATCGGCCCTGCGATCCGCGAGAAGAACAAGGGTCCGATCCAGCAGATGGCACAGGAGGAGCTCGACAAGGGCTCCGACATGCTCGACCTGAATCTCGGACCTGCCCGCAAGGCGGGCGACGAGGTGATGGAGTGGCTCGTCAAGACCGTGCAGGAGGTCAAGAAGGACGTGCGCCTCGCCCTGGATACCACCAACACCCTTGCGGTCGAGGCGGGCCTGAAGGTGTGCAACGAGCGGGCGCTCGTGAACTCCATCTCGGCGCAGCCCCAGAGCATGCAGGAGCGCCTGCCGCTGGTGAAGAAGTACGACGCCGACTTCGTGGCGCTCACCATGAGCGAGGAAGGCATCCCGCGCGACGCCAGCGAGCGGGCCGTGGCGCTCTCCACCATCATGGCCATGGGGGACGAGCTGGGCATCGAGCACGCCCGCTACTGGGTGGACCCCATCGTGCTGCCCGTCTCGGTCGACATCAACCAGGTGAAGGCCTACATGGAGTTCCTGCCCATGGTGAAGGACATCGTCCCCGGGGCGACCAACACCTGCGGCCTCTCCAACGTCTCCAACGGGGCACCCCACGAGCTTCGCCCGATCTTGAACCGGGTGTACCTGATGATGCTCTACAACCTGGGCCAGGAGTCGGCCATCGTCGACGCCTACGACAAGGACATGATGGATCTGTGCCAGGGCAAGATGGCGGCCCAGGTAGCCTATGTGAAGAAACTCCAGGACGGGGAAGACGTCGCCCCGAAGAACGACACCGAGAAGGTGCTGTACAAGACGTTCAAGGTGCTCAACGGCGACGTGCTCTACTCCCACTCCTGGCTCCAAGACTGATCGCACGGCGAGAGGAGGGGAGGCGTGAGCCTCCCCTCCTCTTTTTTTGCGCTTGACAAAAATAGAACACCATTTTACAGTCAAGGGCGGCGTTCACCGGGAAACATGCGGGAGATGGGCAGGAGAGCGGGAAGCGCGGCGCGGTGCCTCGCCGGGCACGGATTCTCGGCTGCTTGCGGCCTACCCGGAGCGTTTGGCGTTTGGCTGAGGGTGCAAACCGTTTGTCTGGTTGACACGGGGGCGGACTCCCTGGTAGATTGCACGGTCTTTCACATCCAAGTCCAAGTCACGGGCGCCCACTGCGGTGCCGGCAGCGAGGCAGGTGTGTCGTGGGAAAGAGAAAGAAGTCGAGCTACATCATCCAGTCGGTAACCAACGCGCTGGATCTCTTGGAGGAGTTCCGGGGCGAGGACACGGAGCTGGGGGTCACCGAGCTCTCCAAGCGCCTGGGGCTGCACAAGAACAACGTGTTCCGGCTCCTCGCGACCCTGGAGAGCCGCGGGTACATGGAGCAGAACAAGGTCACGGGCAACTACCGGCTGGGGCTCAGGGTGCTCGAGCTCGGGCAGGTGTTCATCAAGCACATGGGGCTCCTGAAGATGGCGCGCCCCATCCTGGAGGAGATCGTCGAGCGGTGTAACGAGACCTCCTACCTGGGAGTGATTCGCGATGACCGCGTCGTCTACGTGGACGTGGTGGAGGCCACCCGGCCGGTGAGAGTGATTTCCCGGGTGGGCGTGGGGCTGCCGGTCTACTGCTCCGCGGTGGGCAAGGCACAGGTCGCCTTTGAGTCGGCCGACGAAGTGGAGCGGATTCTCAACGAGAACCCCATGAAGCGCTACACGGCCCACACCCTGCCCGACCGGGGGGCGGTCCTCGCCCAGTTGGAGGAGATTCGGCACCGGGGCTGGGCGCTGGACGACGAGGAATACGACGAAGGCATCCGCTGCGTGGGCGTCCCCGTGCGGGACTACACCCGCAGAGTGATTGCCGGACTCTCCATCTCCGGGCCGGCGTACCGGTTCACCGGGGATCGGATCGAGACCGAGCTCGCCCCCCTGGTCCTGGAGGCCGGCCGCAAGCTCTCGGCCCGCCTGGGGTACGAGGTGGGCCAGGAGGCCTGAGAGTCGGGCACGGCAGGGCAAGAAGAAGCCCCTCTTCTCGGAGAGGGGCTTCTTCTTGCCCTGCCCTTGGCCTTTAGTTGTGCTAAAGGTCTTTTATTCATGCTAAAGAGTCCTTGACCCTCGGGGGGGCTTTGCATAGAATGCGGCCGCTTGCACGAGCCCCCGTTTCGCCCCGCAGGCGGCGCTCCGCCGCGCTGCGGGGAAGTCGCCAGGAAGCCCCGTGAAACGAGCCCCGTCCTCCATCGCCGCGCCCAAGGGGGCCCGCCGGCCTCCCCGCAGGGCTTCCGGAGCCGGGTCCGGAGGGGGGGAGGCGCGCGAGGGCTTTGCCGAGGACTTCCACATCGGCGCCAAGATCAAGAGCCTGCGGCAGCTCCGAAAGAAGACGCTCCAAGAAGTCGCTGACGAGACGGGATTCTCTCCCGCCCTCATCTCCCAGGTGGAGAACAACAACGTTTCTCCTCCCATCGCCACCCTGGCGAAGATTGCCAAGGTGCTGGGAGTCCGGGTAGGGTACTTCTTCCGCGACGACGGACCCGAAGAGGCCTACGAGGTCGTACGGCGGGGGGAGCGGCCGGCGGTGACCCGCGTGATCTCGAGCACCGGGGGCCAGCACGGCTACACCTACGACGCGCTGACGTACAAGAAGCGCGACAAGATCATGGAGCCGTTCCTGCTCTCGGTGGATGCCGGGATGCGGGACGAGGAGACCCTGTACAGCCACGAGGGTGAGGAGTTCCTCCTGGTCCTCGAGGGGGAGGCCGAGCTGCTCCTCGAAAAGGAGCGGATCGTCCTGCGGGAGGGCGACAGCGTCTACTTCGAGTCGACCCTGCGCCACCGGCTCCTGTCCCACGGATCCGGGCAGGGGGCCAAGGTTCTCGCGGTGCTCGCGAAGGGAGCGTAAAGGTAGCGCGTTGCGGGTTGTCGGTTGCGGGTTGGAAGAACCCCTGGATCCTTTCCTGGGTCTGCGCCGGAGGCGCCCCAACGCGCAACGTGCAACATGCCACGTTCATTTCCGCCAGGCCTAGGCCGAAGCGGCTGGAACTTCTGAAGAGGGGAGGAGCCATGAGCAGACATCCCGCCAAGAAGGTGGCTGCCGCGGTGGCGGCCGTCGTCCAGTTCCTCGCCGAGTCCGAGGCCGCCGCAGCCGTGGCTCCGGCGGCCGCTCCCGCGGCCCTCGGCCCGGCCCCCCTGCCTGCCGGCTGGGGCCTGGCAGGGCGCCAGGAGTCCATGGCGCTGCGCGATCTGTGGCAGCGCCGCATTCCCAAGTCCTGGTAACGGTCCCGTTCCGTTTCGATTTCCGGTTTCGGAGGACAAGGAGCGCACGATGAGCAAGTCCGCCAAGAATTCCCTCAAGATCACGGACCTCACCTTTCGCGACGGGCACCAGAGCCTGTTTGCCACGCGCAAGCGCACGGAAGACATGGAGGCCATCGCCGAGAGGGTGGGGCAGGTGGGATACCATGCCCTCGAAGTGTGGGGCGGCGCGACCTTCGACACCATGCACCGGTTCCTGGGGGAAGACCCATGGGACCGCCCCCGGCGGCTGCGCCGGTTCATCCCCAAGGAGATCAAGTTCCAGATGCTCCTGCGGGGGCAGAACCTGGTCGGGTACCGAAACTATGCCGACGACGTGGCCAACGCCTTCGTGGACCAGGCCTGCGAGGCGGGGGTGGAGATCTTCCGGATCTTCGACGCCCTCAACGACGAACGCAACTTCGAGACCGCCGCGAGGGCGGTGAAGCGAAACGGCCAGCACTTCCAGGCCGCGCTCTCGTACACCGTGACCGAGTCGCGCATGGGCGGCGCCATTTTCACGAAGGACTACTGGATCGAGAAGGCGAAGATCTTCGCCTCCATGGGCGCCGATTCCATCTGTATCAAGGACATGGCGGGCTTGCTCGATCCCAACGACGCGGCCGAGCTCGTCAGGGCCATCAAGAAGGCGACGAAGCTGCCCCTCGAGCTCCACTGCCACAGCACCTCGGGCCTGGCGGAGTATGCGTTCCTCAAGGCCATCGAGGCGGGCGTGGACATCATCGACACCTGCTCCGCACCCTTTGCCAGCCGTACGAGCCACCCGGCGGTCGAGCCCATTGCCGCCATGCTCCAGGGTACGGAGCGGGATCCGGGACTCGACATGGCGGCGCTCAACGACGTCGCCGAGTACCTGGAGTCCCTGGCCCCCAAGTACCGGCACCTGCTCGACACCACGCGGCTCGCGGTGGTGGACATCGGGGTGCTCATCCACCAGGTGCCGGGGGGGATGCTCTCGAACCTGGTCAACCAGCTCCGGGAAGCCGGCGCCGAGAACCGCCTCAACGAGGTCTTCGCCGAGCTGCCCCGGGTGCGCAAGGACCTGGGCTATCCTCCCCTGGTCACCCCCACGAGCCAGATCGTGGGAGTGCAGGCGGTGATGAACGTGCTCATGGGCAAGCCCGGCGGGGCGATCGCCGAGCGTTACAAGATGATCTCCGGGCAGGTCAAGGACTACTGCTTCGGCCTCTACGGCCAGCCCCCCGGGCCCATCGACCCCGAGCTCCAGAAGCTGGCCCTCAAGGGTTACCCCCGGGGCGAGAAGCCCATCACCTGCCGGCCCGCGGACGTCCTGGAGCCGGAGCTGGAGAAAGCCAAGGCCGAAATCGGCGACCTCGCCAAGAACCGGGCAGACCTGCTCCTCTACACCCTCTTCCCCACCACCGGGAAGCGCTTCCTGGCCGTGCGGGCAGGAAAGGAGCCGGCTCCGGCGGAGTGGAAGCCCCGCACCCTGGAGGACGCCAAGCGGGAGCAGGAACTGTGCCGCAAGGCGCTGGCGGGCCAGCTCGAGGAGAAGGCCGCCAAGCCTGCGGCGGCCCCCGGACCGGGCGCCCGCACCTTCCAGGTGTTCGTGGACGGGGAGTGCTTCGAGGTGGCGGTGGAGGGGGTGGGCGGCGCCCCGATGGTGACCGCCGTGGCCCCGGCCGCTGCCGCCCCCGCCCCCGCCCCCAAGCCGGCGGCTCCCCCGCCCCCGGCTGCCGCCCCTGCCCCGGCGGCGGCCCCGGCGGCCGGAGCCAGGGGGCAGGTGTGTGCCCCCATGCCCGGCATGGTGGTGGACGTGCTGGTCAAGGCCGGCGATCCGGTGAAGGCCGGGGACGTGGTGGTGGTGCTGGAGGCCATGAAGATGGAAAACGGCCTCGAGGCCCCGGTGGACGGCGTGGTCCTGGAGGTGCTCGCCTCCAAGGGTGCGAACGTCGCCAAGGACGCGGTGATCCTCACGATCGGGTGACCCGCCGGTCGCAGGCTGGCGCCGTCGACGGTGGGTACTGAACACTCCCGGGGCCGAGCGGCTCGGGATCTTGGGGTGCAAGGAGGACGTCCATGAGTGTTGAGAAGAAGTTCGAGCTCCTGGCGAGCAAGAACCGGGAAGCCGAGGCGGGGGGCGGCGCCGACCGGGTGGCGAAGCACCACGAGCAGGGCAAGCTCACGGCGCGGGAGCGCCTGGAGTATCTGTTCGACCC
>JBFLZB010000145.1 GCA_040756475.1 Thermodesulfobacteriota bacterium | reverse complement strand
CTGCCCGAAGGGGTGAGCTTCCTCCAGAAGCCCTACTCCCTGAAGACGCTGGCCGCGAAGGTGCGGGCGGTGCTGGACGACGCAAGGTAGGAGCCGGCTCCTGCCGGCGATCCGGCCGAAGGCCGGGCAGAACCCACGGATTTTCCTCTTCCGGCCTCAAGTCTCTCCTCATTCGTCCGATCAGGAAGCGAACGCCCCGGAGCCGGCGTCGGGCGGACCTCCCCCTCGTCTGCCACCCCCCATCGATGCCCGAGAAGCGAGGCAACTGGCCATGTCCAAGACCGTGGTGATCGACCCCCTGACTCGCATCGAGGGCCACCTCGCGGTGGAGCTCGAGACCGAGACCAACCGCGTGGTGGGAGCGCGCTGCTCGGGGGAGATGTTCCGAGGCTTCGAGGTGGTCCTCGTGGGCCGCCACCCCCTCGACGCCCAGCAGCTCACCCAGCGCATCTGCGGCGTGTGCCCCATCTCCCACGGCACCGCCTCGGTGTTCGCCCAGGAGGCGGCCTACGGGGTTGCCCCGCCCCCCGCGGGCCGGGTCGTGCGAAATCTCATTCTGGGAGCCAACTTTCTCCAGTCCCACATCCTGCACTTCTACCACCTCTCGGCCCTGGACTTCGTGGACGTGGGGGCGCTGGTGAGCTACCGCGGCTCGGACCCGGTGCTGGGACAGCTCAAGGGCTGGGTCGAGGCCCAGACGGCGTCCAAGAGCCTCTACCCCGCGGCGCCCTTCCTACCCCACTGGGACGTGAAGGCCGATGCCGAGTTTAGCCGCGCGGCGCTTCGCCACTACGTGGAGGCGCTGGAGCTGCGGGCGGTGTGCCACAAGATGGCGGCGATCTTCTGCGGCAAGATCCCCCACTCCACCACCCTGGTGCCCGGGGGAGTGACCGAGAGGATCACGGTGGAGAAGCTGGAAGCCTACCGCTCCCTGCTCCGGCGGGTGGCGGCGTTCGTGGAGGGGGCCTATCTGCCCGACGTGCTCGCTGCGGCGGCTGCCTTTCCCGAGTACTTCCGGCTCGGCAGGAGGGCCGAGGGCTTCCTCTCCTTTGGGGCGTTCCCCGAGTCGGACCACCCGGGGTCGGCGTACCTGCCCCCCGGGGCCCTGCTGGAGGGGCAGCTCACCCCCTTCGATCCGGCCCGCATTACCGAGGACGTGGGACACTCCCTCTACTCCTCGCCCTCCGGGCTCCACCCCTCCCTGGGCCGAACCGATCCGGCCCCCGACAAGCACCGGGCCTACTCCTGGGTCAAGGCTCCGCGCTACGGCGGCCAGACCATGGAGGTCGGTCCCCTGGCCCGCCTCCTGGTGGCCTACCGGAGCGGCCGGGTCCCCGAGGTCACCCGGGAGCTCGACGCCACCCTGAAGGCCGTCGCGAGGCCTGTTTCGGACCTCCCTTCGGCCATGGGTCGGCACCTGGCCCGGGCGGTGGAGGCCAAGCTCCTGGCCGAGCGGTGCGCCGGGTGGCTCGACCAGCTTCGCCCGGGCGAGCCCGCCGTGCGAGACTTTCGCCTGCCCCTGCAGGGGAGCGGCGCCGGGTTCGTGGAAGCACCCCGGGGGGCCCTGGGGCACTGGCTCCGCATCGAGAAGGGCGTGATCGCCAGCTACCAATGCGTGGTGCCCACCACCTGGAACTGCTCGCCCCGTGACGACCGGGGCATCCCCGGTCCGGTGGAGGAAGCCCTGGTGGGCACGTACCTGGCCGACCCCGGCAGCCCCATCGAGGCGGCCCGGGTGGTGCGGTCCTTCGATCCGTGCCTGGCTTGTGCCGTCCACTGAGGAGGGACCGATGAACACCTTGACCCGCAGGCAGTTCCTGGGAATGGCGCCCAGGCTCGCGGCTCTTCTGGGCCTCCCCACGGCGGCGCTTCCCGGGATCGCCCAGGCCCTGGAGCAGTTGGCCGGGGGGGCGGCGCCGGTGCTCTGGCTCCAGGGCCTTTCCTGCTCCGGGTGCTCGGTGTCGCTCCTGAACGCCGAGTCGCCGGGGCCCGCCGAGATCCTCACCCGGTATGTGTCGCTTCGGTTCCACTCGACCCTCTCGGCGGCCACGGGATCGGCGGCCATGGAGGTCATCGACCGCACCGCGGCCGGGGGGGGGCACGTGCTGGTGGTGGAGGGGTCCCTGCCCGACCGGGTGCCCAAGGCGTGCACCCTGGGCGGCCGAACCGTCAATCAAGTGGTGCTCCAGGCCGCCCGCACGGCCCGGGCGGTCGTGGCGGTGGGCGCCTGCGCTTCCTTTGGGGGTGTCCCCGCCGCCGAGGGCAACCCCACCGGCGCCTCCGCGGTGCCCGCGTTCCTCTCTGCCCAGGGGATCTCCGTGCCGGTGCTCCGGCTCCCGGGCTGCCCCGCCCACCCGGACTGGATCCTGGGAACCCTGGTCCACCTGCTGAAGTTCGGCATGCCGCCCCTGGACGACCAGGGGCGGCCCCTTGCCTTCTACGGCCGCCCGGTGCACGACCACTGCCCCCGCTTCGCCGACTACGAACGAGAACGCTTTGCCTCGACCTTTGCCGAGCCGGGCTGCCTCTTCAAGCTGGGGTGCCTGGGGCCGGTGACCCACGCCGACTGCCCGGTGCGCTACTGGAACGGCCGCACCAACACGTGCATCCAGGCCGGCGGGCCGTGCGTGGGCTGCGCCTGGTCCGAGTTCGCCCGGGCCAAGTCGTTCCCCCTGTACCGCAAGGAACCCTCTGGCGCCTGACGGAGATCGCCCATGAAGCTGCACGTCAAGCTCAACCTCTCCCTCCTCTCGGGGCTGCTGGTCGTGGTGGGCGTAGCCCAGTCGGCCCAGTACCTGAGCTCTTCCCGGCTGATTGCCCGGCTCTCGACGGACACCCTGGAGGTGATGCGGGAGAGGGAGCACGCCAACGCGAAGAACCTCTTCCGTTCGGTGGAGAAGGCGGTGGCCGGCTCCCTGGAGCGGGGCGAGATGGACAAGTTCACCCGGATCCTCGCCGACCAGCGGCAGGTGGAGGGCCTCCTGGAGTTTTCCCTCTACGACCGCGCAGGGGCGGTGACCCACTCCACCCACGCGAGCAATCTCAAGAAGACTCTCTCCCCGGACCTCGCCCGGCAGCTCTCCGCCTCTCCCGAGATGCTCCTGGTCCCGCGGCCGGAGGCCATCGAGGTCTACAAGGCCGAGCAGGTCACCGACGACTGCGTGCGCTGCCACCACGACTGGCCGCTGGGCTCGGTAGGGGGCTACACGGCGCTCCGGTTCTCCACCCAGGCCCTGACGGAGGCCGAGGCGAAGGCCCAGGCGGCCCTGGCCAGCGCCAGGTCCACTTCTCTCCTGGTCTCCCTGCTCGCCCTCGGCGGAATCGCGCTCTTTTTCGTCATCGCCATGGCCTTTTGCGTCAACCGGTTCGTGCGCACCCCCCTGGGCCACGTGATGGCGGAGCTCAAGGATCTCTCGGCCGGCGAAGGGGATCTGCGAAAGCGCCTGGAGGCCAAGACCGGCGACGAGCTCGGGGAGCTCGCCTCCCTCTTCAATCGGTTCCTGGAGAAGCTCCAGGCCATGATCGGCAACGTGGCCGACAACGTGCACGGCCTCAAGGCCGCTTCGGGCGAGCTCTCCGGCGCGTCCGACGAGATTGCCGCCCAGGCTTCGCGGATGGGAGAGCAGTCGGGACACGCCAACGCCGAGGTTGGGGGGGCGTCCCAGAGCATCCGGAGCGTGGCGGTGGCCGCCGAGGAAGTGAGCGCCCAGGTGGCCCAGGTGGCCCAGGCGTCGAGCCGGGTCTCGGGGAGCGTGGAAGAGGTGGACCGCGCCACGGAAGCGGTGTCTCGAAACCTCAACGGGGTCGCTTCGGCCGCCGAGCAGATGTCGGCCTCGGTGGGTTCGGTGGCGGCCGCCATCGAGCAGATGTACGCATCGCTCAACGAGGTGGCCAAGGGCGCCGGCCGGGGGGCGAGCCTGTCGCGCAACGCGGCGAGCAGCACCGATCAGACCTCGGCGATCGTGGGTACCCTGGGCACCTCGGCCAAGGAGATCGGCGAGGTGGTGGAGCTGATCAAGGGGATCGCGGGCCAGACGAACCTCCTGGCTCTCAACGCCACCATCGAGGCGGCGGGGGCCGGCGAGGCGGGCAAGGGCTTTGCCGTGGTGGCCAACGAGGTCAAGGAGCTGGCGCGCCAGACCGCCAAGGCCACGGAGGACATCCGGCGCAAGGTCGAGGGGATGCAGGCGAACACCGCATCGGCGGTGGGGGCCATCGAGGCGATCGTGGGGTTCATCACCGAGATCAACGGCATCATGAGCACCTTTGCCACCGCGGTGGAGGAGCAGACCGCCACGACCAACGAGATCTCTCGCAACGTCTCCGAGGCGGCGGCGGCAGCGAGCACGGTGTCCCGCAACGTCCAGGAGGCCGCGGCCACGGCGGCCGCCACCTCGAAAAGCCTGGCGGGGGCGGCCCGGGCGGGCACGGAGGTCTCGGCCAACCTGGAGGAGGTAGCCAAGGCGGTCACGGGCATCGCCTCCGACGCGGCGGCGGCGGCCGACTACACCGAGAAGGCCTCGGGGCACGTGGGCCGGGTCCATGGAGACGTGGGGGCCGCGGTACAGGGCGCCAACCGCGTCCACCTCTCCGCCGAGCAGCTCGCCGCACTGGCGGGGCGGCTCGACGAAGTGGTGAAGCAGTTTCGCATCTGAGGCGGAGACAGCCCCGTGGCGGACTTCGACGAGGCCCTCTTCCACGAGTTCGTGGCGGAGTGCCGGGAGCACCTGGAGCAGATCGAGCCCGACCTCCTGGCCCTGGAGACGGGCGGCCTGGAGGTGCCGGCCGAGACCGTGAACCGGGTCTTCCGGGCGGTCCACAGCATCAAGGGGGCGGCGGGGTTCCTGGGGTTCTCGGCCATCCAGGGGCTGGGCCACTCCATGGAAAACGTCCTCATGCGGATTCGGGACGGGGAGATGGCACCCCGCCCCGACGTCGTCGACGCCCTCCTCATCGGCCTGGACCGGCTCGCCCGGATGGTGGGGGACGTGGACGGCGAAGGCCAGGACCCCTGCTCCGACCTCGTGGTCCGGCTCGACGCCCTGGTAGCGCCGGCGCCGGGACCGCCTCCCGGCGCGCCTTCGCCCCTTCCCCCGCTCCCGCCCGCAGGGAAACTGTCCTTCGCTGGGGATGGGGGCCTCACGGTGCGCGGACCGCCTGCCCTCGGCGACCACACCTTCCCGGTGGACCCCGCGGCCCTGGCGCGCGAGGTGACGCCGGTCTATGCCGTCTGGGTGCGGGGGGCGGAGGACCTGGCCGGCAAAGGGCGCACCCTGAGCGAGTTCTCGGCGGGTCTCGCGCCCTTCGGGTCGTGCCTCGCCTCCGACGGGGGTTCCAAGGGCGAAGTCCCCGAGGGCGCGGTGTTCCACTGGCTCTTCAAGTCCGTGCTCGACCCGGACATGGTGGCCATCGCCCTCGACCTCCCCCCGGCGCAGATCCGGCGGCTCCGGGCGGAAGACCTCGCCGTGGCGGCGCGTTCGGAGGTCGCCGCGTCCGGGTTGTCCGAGGCCGCGGTGGAGGAAGCGGCCGCCGGCCCGACGCCCCACTCCGACCTTCCCCCGGCAGCCGAGGGGAAGGGGAAGGCCGACTCCCCCCCGGAAGGGGCGGGACGAACGAACCCGGTGACGGCGCCCCAGCCCGAGACGGTGCGGGTTGCCGTCGAGCTCCTGGACCGCCTCATGGATCTGGCGGGGGAGCTCGTGCTGGGGCGCAACCAGCTTCGCCGGGAGCTCGAGCAACTCGAAGAACAGAGGCCGCGCCTCACCCAGCTCATGGGGCACGTGGGCCAGGTCACCAGCGGGATACAGGAACACATCATGCGGCTGCGGATGCAGCCCGTGGGCAGCGTGCTCAACAAGTTCCCCCGGGTGGTGCGAGACCTCTCGCGCCAGCTCGCCAAGGAGGTGGAGCTCACGGTCGAGGGGGCGGAGGTGGAGCTCGACCGCTCCATCCTGGAGGGGCTTTCGGACCCGCTCACCCACCTGGTGCGAAACTGCGTGGACCACGGCATCGAGTCGCCGGCAGAGCGAGAGGCCCGGGGCAAGCCCCGGGCGGGTTCGCTTCGCCTTCGCGCCTTCCACGAGGGGGGGCAGGTCAACCTCACCGTAACCGACGACGGAGCGGGCATCGACGCGGCTCGGGTCGTGGAGAAGGCCGTGGCCCGGGGGTTCCTGACCGCCGCCGCGGCGGAGAGCCTGGGGGACCAGGAGCGGCTCAACCTGATCCTGCTCCCGGGGCTCAGCACGGCCCGGACCATCACCGGCGTCTCCGGGCGAGGGGTGGGGATGGACGTGGTCAAGACCAACGTGGAGAAGTTGGGGGGGCACCTGGAGCTGGAGAGCAGTCCGGGCCGCGGCACCACGGTGCGGCTGCGGCTACCCCTCACCCTGGCCATCATCCCCTCCCTGGTGGTGGGGGCCGAGGGGCAGCGCTTCGCGGTGCCCCAGGTCAACGTGAAGGAGCTCGTGTGCGTGCGGGCGGGGGATCCCGCGCGCCGGGTGGAGCGGGCGGGGGAGGCCGACGTGTTGCGGCTGCGGGGGCGGCTCCTGCCCCTGGTGCGCCTGGCCGACGTCCTGGGGCTCGACCGCACCTATCGCGACCCGGGCGCCCCCCTCGGCACCCCCCCAAGGGCGGACCGGCGGGGCCGGCTGGGTGACCGGCGGGGGGAGGGCGGCGCGCCCGACGAGGCAGGGCTTCGGCAAGGGGCTCCCGACCGGCGCAGCCACTGGCAGAGCGACCTCTACGTGGTGGTGCTGCGGGCGGGTGCGAACCGCTTCGGCCTGGTGGTGGACGAGCTCTTCGACAACGAGGAGATCGTGGTGAAGCCCCTTTCCCGCTACCTCCAGGAGTGCCGATGGTTTTCGGGGGCGACGATCCTGGGGGACGGGAGGGTGGCCATGATCCTCGACGCCCCGGGGATCGCCGAGACCTCGAACCTGCGCTTCCCGGAGACCCCTCCGGGAGAAGGGGAGTCCGACGCCCGCCCCGCCGACGCCCGCCGGGCGCTCCTGGTCTTCCACAACGCCCTGGAGGAGCAGTTTGCCCTGCCCCTGTCGAGCATTGCCCGCCTGGAGCAGGTGGATCCCCGGGAGATCCAGCGGGTCGGGGGGCGGGAGGTGGTGGCTCGCCGGGGCACCGGTGTTCCCATCTTGCGCCTGGAGCAGCTCTTGCCGGTGCGGCCCTCGCCGCCGGACCTGGAGGAGGTGTTCCTCATCGTGCCCAAGTCCCGGCAACCGGTGTCCGCCATCCTGGCCTCCCGGATCCAGGACACCGTGGAGGCGGCTGCCGAGGTGCGCCGCGACCCCTCGGACTCGCGATGGGTTTTGGGTACGGCGGTCCTGGGGGGCCGGGTCACGACCTTCCTCGACCCCGACGAGCTCCGGGCCGCGGCGGAGGCCGGAGGCGCCCGAGGCTCTTGATGGTCGACTCAGGTCGCGTGCCAGCACGTTAGGCGGGGCCATCCCTCGCGCGCGGGAAGCAGTGCGCGAATAGCCGGCAGCAGCAGTCCCATTCACCCGGGTCTTCTCCAGGGTGCCGGCAGGATCAGGGGAACACATGTCCACACGGCAGTTCGTCACCTTTTCCGTAGGCGGCCTTCTGGCCGGGCTCGACGTGCGCAACGTGCGGGAGATCAACCGCCTGCCCGAGATCACCCCCGTTCCGCGCGCTCCGGCCTTCGTCCGGGGGCTCGTGAATCTGCGGGGCCAGACGGTCACGGTCTTCGACCTGGGTGCCTGCCTCGCGGTGGGACGATGCCTTCTCTCGGAGGAGAGCCGCAACGTGGTCCTCAAGGCCGACGCCGTGGGGCTGTTGGTAGACCGGGTGGGCGATGTGGTCCGGGCCGAGGGCGGGGAGGTGGAGCCCCCTCCGGCCAACGCCGCAGAGATCGACGCAGAGCTCGTGGAGGGGGTCGTCCAGCTCCCGGAGGATCTCCTCCTCATTCTCTCGGTACCCCGGCTCCTGGACCCGGCCCGGCTCCGGGCTCCGGCGCAGCCGCCTTCCGGGGCCCGGAGCTGAGTGCCGTGGGCGAGGCACTCCGCGTCCTGGTGGTAAGCGCCGCCGCCGGAAGCCGAAGGCTCTGGGAGCGGGCGGTCGCCGCCGTGCCGGGCGCCGCGGTGGTGGGGGCGGTGGCCACCCCCCGCATCGGGCTGGTCAAGGCGCAGGCGGCGGGCGTCGACCTGGTGATCCTCGACCTGGACGGAACGGACATTTCCCCTTCGGAGGCCATGGACGCGTGGCGAGCCGCCCATCCGGCGGTGGAGTTCCTTCTCACCGGCGAGCGCCGAGACCCCGCCGCCCGGAAGGTCGCCGCGGCCCTTGGCAAGGGGGCTCTGGAGTTCGTGGCCAGACCCCCCGAGGAAGAAGCCGAGGAGGCGCGGGTCCGACAGCTCCAGGGACGGCTTGGCCCCTTGGTGGGCCTTTGCCGGAGCCGGCGGTTCGCCCGCCAGGAGCTCGCGCCCGCCGGGTTCCCGGAGCCCGGCCCTCGTTTCGGGTCTGCCGGCACTGCCATGGCCGAGGCTCCGCCGGCGCCCTCCCGGCTCCCGGGCTCCGGACTGCCCCGGGTGGAAGCAGTTCTCATCGCCGTCTCCACGGGGGGGCCCGAGGCCCTGGGCCAGGTGCTTCCCCACCTGCCGGCCGAACTGGGGGTGCCGGTCATCGTGGTCCAGCACATGCCCGAGGCCTTGTCCGCCTCCCTGGCGCGGGACCTCGGCTCCCGGAGCGGGCTCCCGGTCCGGGTCCCTTCCCCGGGCGACCCGGTGCTCCCCGGGGCCGTCTACCTGGCCCCGGGAGGAAGGCACCTCCTGGTGGAGCGGGCCACCGGGGAGCCGAGCGCGCCGACGGCCCGGCGGTTCGCAACCAGCGACGCCCCTGCCGAGAACAGCGTGCGGCCGTCGGCGGACCCCCTCTTCCGGTCGGCCGCTTCCGCGTACGACGGCACCGTGCTCGCCGTGGTCATGACGGGCATGGGCGCCGACGGGCTTGCGGGCGTTCGGGCCCTCAAGAAAGGGCACTGCTACTGCCTCACCCAGACCGCCGAGACCTGCGCGGTGTACGGGATGCCCCGGTGTGTGGACGACGCCGGTCTGGCGGACGAGCGGGTGCCCTTGGGGCGGCTCGCGCAGCGGATCGCCGCTCTGGTGGCGGGCCGCAGATGAGGAAACCGGAGGCGGTTCGGGTCACCCCGGAGGAGTTTCGGGGCATCCGCGACCACGTGCGCGGCGCCTGCGGGATCGCCCTGGGCGATGACAAGGCGTACCTGGTGGAGACGCGGCTCGGCCCCCTGCTCCCGAGGTTCGGCCTCGGGTCCTTCGGGGAGCTTCGGCGGGCACTGGCGCAACCGGGCGCGGGGGTGCTGCGCCGGGCCGTCATCGACGCCATCGTCACCGGCGAGACCTCGTGGTTCCGGGACGAGCACCCCTTTCGGGCCTACCGGGAGGTCGTGCTGCCGCGCCTCCACGCCGAGCGACGAAAGTTCCGGCTCTGGTCGGCCGGGTGCTCCACGGGCCAGGAGCCCTATTCCCTGGCCATGGGCGCCTTGGAGTTCTACGCAGGCCGCGGAGGCGCCAGGGAGTGCCGGGAGCGGGTGGAGATCCTGGGAACCGACGTCTCGGAGGCAGCCCTCGACGCGGCCCGGGCCGGGTTCTACGACGGACTCCAGGTCGCCCGGGGCCTCGCCCAGGTCCACCGGGAGCGCCACTTCCGCTCGGAGAAGGACGGCTGGCGCGTGGGAGACGAGGTGCGAAGCCTCGTGCGCTTCCAGGCCGTGAACCTGCTCGACCCCCTGGGGGCGTTGGGGCTCTTCGACGGGGTGTTCCTGCGCAACGTGACGATCTACTTTTCCGAGGCGACCAAGCAGGCGGTCCTCCAGAAGGTGGCCCGGTGCCTGCGACCGGGGGGAACCCTCTTCCTGGGGGCCACCGAGAGCCTCCCCGCGCTGGACGGCCTCTTTCGCCCCGACCGGCACGGGGGCGCCACCTTCTACGTGCGGCAGGAGGGGTAGGGGCACGGCACGGTGCTCCTACGGCCAGGGACGAAACCATGGAGACGCATCCGATGCGAACAGCCCTGCCCCCGGGAAGGCGGGCCCCTTGAACCCGGCCTGGACCGAGGCGGTACGCCAGGCCGCCGTGGCGGTGCTCCGCAACTGTGGCCTGGGCGAGAGCCGGGCGGGCCCGGGGGCACCGGTTGCAGACCCCATCCGGGTCGCCGCCGCCACGGGAGTGGCCATCGACCTGCTCGGGCCGCGGCCGGGATCCCTGGCACTCCTCTTCCCGGAATGCTACGCGGCGGACCTGGCCGCGGCCGCCTTTCCCCTGGATTGTCGCCCCGGGGAAGGCATCGAGGCCGTGGAAGAGTGTCTGGCCGAGCTCGCCAACCTGATTGCCGGTTACGCGGCCGGGGCCCTGGCTTCCCAGGGCCTTCGCGTCGACCTCGCCCCGCCCCGGGCCCTGCCCGGTCCCCACCCCGAGGTCCGGCTTCCCCCGGGGGCCGAGGCCGTCCTCGTCCCCGTGGCGAGCCACCGGGGAACGTTCCTCGTCGTCTTTTCCCTCTGTGCCCCTGCGGACGCGCCCGGCCAGGATGCCGTGCCCGATGGGGGCCTTGCCCTTTCCAAGGAGATCGCCATGCCCAAAGTGAGAGCCCTCGTCGTCGACGACTCCCGGGTGGCCCGAAGCGTGGTGGTTCGGGCCTTCCAGCAGCACGGCTGCGAGGTGGTGGGCCTTGCGGAGAACGGCGAGCAGGCCATCGAGATGTTCCAGAGGCTCAAGCCCGATCTCGTCACCCTCGACCTGGTGATGCCCCAGCTCGACGGCGTGCAGGCGCTCAAGCAGATCAAGCAGATCGACCCCAAGGCCGTGGTGATCGTGGTGAGCTCGGTGAGCAAGAAGGAGACCGTGGTGGAGTGCATCCGCGCCGGTGCGGCGAACTTCCTGCTCAAACCCTTCGATCCGGCACGGGTCGGCGAGGTCCTCGCCCAGTGCTTCCCCGGCCGGTTCGGGAAGGAAGCCCCCGTCGCCCTGTAGGAGCCGGCTCCCGCCGGCGATCCGGCCGAAGACCGGTCCGAAGCGGCCCTGCGAGGCTGCATCGCCTGCGGGAGCAGGCTTCTACACGTGGGATCCGGCCGCGGGCCGGTCTGGAGCGCCGTAGGCGGGGGTGGCCTTGGCTCGGGCGAAGGTGTCGCTTGGGCTGAGCCTTCGGGCCCAGGTGGCCTGCAGGGCGGCCAGCCGAGTTGCGCCCTGCTGGGGCGAGAGTCCGCGAAAGCATTCTTCCTCGACCTGCCTTCGGCCCCTACCCCGCGTACCGCCCGTCTTCCAGGCGCCGGGCCTGGCCCAGGGAGGCCAGGGTCTCCAGGAGGTCGGACACGCGGTCGGAGCGGGCGCCCTGGAAGGTGCGGGCCAGCGCCTCGGGGGTGGCGGGGGCCACAGCCGCGGCCAGGGCGGCGC
>JBFLZB010000144.1 GCA_040756475.1 Thermodesulfobacteriota bacterium | reverse complement strand
CGCAGGTTCACGTGGGCGTGCAGGAAGGCCTGGAGGAGTGGGTGTTCTCGGTGCGGGACAACGGCATTGGGATCGACCCGGCCCACGCCGGCAAGGTCTTCGGGCTCTTCGAACGGCTCCACGGGCCCGCCGAGTACCCGGGCACGGGCCTGGGCCTGGCCCTGTGCAAGAAGGTCGTGGAATCCCGAGGAGGCCGGATCTGGCTGGAGTCGGAGCTCGGCCGGGGGACCACGTTCTTCTTCACGGTGCCCCGGATCGAAGCGGGCTGAGGCGCCTCGCCGAAAGCGGGCCAGCTTCCCGATGCAGCACCCTCGGCTCCGAGGCCCGGACGGGGGTCACGAAGCAGAGAAGAGCGCGTGGAGCCCCTGAGCCAAACGGCCAACGGCCCGGGCGGCGGGGCTCTCGGGGCGGCTGGTGATGGGAAGACCGGCCGCCGCGCACGAGGTCACCGCGGGGTCGTAGGGGATCTCGGCGAGCACGGGGGCTCCGCGGCGGCTCGCCTCCTCGCGGACCGCCTGGGTAAAGAGGGGTGACACGTCGGCGCGGTTGACCGCGATGACGCAGGGAATCTCGAAGTGCGCTGCCAGCTCCAGGACCCGCCTCAGGTCGTGCAGCCCCGCGATGCTGGGTTCGGCCACGGCCAGCACCGTGTGGGCTCCGGCCAGGGAGGCCATGACCGGGCACCCGATCCCCGGAGGGCCGTCGACCACAATCCGGTCCACCCCCTCCCGGGCCGCCGCCTTGCGGCCCTCGTCCCGGAGCACGCTCACCAGCTTGCCGGAGTTTCCCTCCCCGGGGGAGAGCTCGGCGTCGAGGAGCAGACCATAGGCCGTCCGGCTCAGGTTCCACTCGCCGTTTATCCGCTCCGTCAGGCGCACGGCCCCTTCCGGGCAGACGATCGCGCACAGGCCGCACCCCTCGCACTCCACGGCTCGGACCCGGCCGTCCTCCATGGCGCCGAAGCGGCACCTCGCGGTGCAGGCACCACACCCGGTGCACCGGTCGCCGTCGACGACCGCGAGCTTGCCGCCCACGAACGGGGCGGTCGCGAGCCGTTCGGGCCGGGTCAGCAGGTGCAGGTTTGCGGCGTCCACGTCCGCATCCACGAAGATCGCCCGGCCGGCCCACAGGGCGGCCAGGCCCCCGGCCACGGTGGTCTTGCCGGTGCCTCCCTTTCCACTCAGGATCACGAGCTCTCTCACGGCGCGGTCCTTCCAGCCGCCAGGCCTTCACACGCGGCCCACAGGCTCCGCAAGATGCCCCCGTACTCGGGCCGGGCCGCGGGCAGCGCCACCCCGCCGGCCCCCGACTCGGCCAACGCGCGGTCCATGGGAATCTCCAACAGGAGGGGAAGTCCCTGGGCCTCGCAGTACTCGTGGACCGGCCCCCGCCCCCCTTGTGCCTTGTTGAGAACCACCCCGGCGGGCACGCCGAGCACCCTCAGGACGGCGCAGGCTCCCGCCAGGTCGTGGAGCCCGAACGGCGTGGGCTCGGTGACCACCAGGGCGACATCGGCCCGGCGGGCTGCGGCGGCCATGGAGCAGGAGGTGCCCGGCGGTCCGTCGACGATGACGAGGGGCTTGCCGCCCGCCCCTCTGCGAAGGGCGTCGATCACGGGCACGGCCCGGGGCTCTCCCACGTCGAGGAGCCCCCAGGAGAGCTCGATCCCCCCGACTCCTCCCCGCCGCATCACACCGATCCTGCGCGGCATCTCGGAGAGGGCCCCTTCCAGGCACACGTACGCGCACACCCCGCAGGAGTGGCAGTGCTCGGTGAAGATCTCCAGATGCGCTCCGAAGAGCCCCAGGGACCCGAACTGGCAGGCCGTCGCGCACGCGCCGCAACCCGTGCACTTCTCCCTCTCCCAGGAGGGGACGAGCACCGTTACCGGTTCCTCGCCGACCGGCCCTGGGTTCAGGTACAGGTGGCAGTTGGGGGCCTCCACGTCGCAGTCCACCAGCCGCACCGTCGCGTCGCCCTGCTCGGCCAGGGCGACGGCGAGCCCCACGCTCACCGTCGTCTTTCCCGTGCCGCCCTTGCCGCTGACCACACACAGCTCCACGGGTTCTCCTGAGAAAAGGTTTCTCGCGCCGTTCACCCCCTGCGCTCCGGAGGCGTGACAGAGCCTGGTCAGGGATGGTGGTGATGGGCGCCGCACACGTCGGCGTCGCCGATGGGCCGCACCGCCCCTCGCAGATAGGCGTCCACGACTTCCCCGACCCTCTCCCCCGGGCCCACCAAAACGGCGATGCCCATGGACTGGAACCCCTGGAGCGGCCTCATCCCGATGCCTGCTACCACCAAGGACGTGGCGCCCTCGCGGTGCAGCAACTGCACCGGCACCAGGCACCCGCCTTCCCGGTGCTCGGCGTTGGGCACCACGCGGGTCGAGACCACGGTGTCGCCCCGCAGGGTCACCAGGGTGAAGGCGTCGCAGCGTCCGAAGTGGCCGGACCGGGGGGCCTCGAGCCCGCCGGGGGCCATGGAGGGAATGGCGATGACGGTGTCGCTTTGCATCTTCGTGCTCCTCTTGGGTCGATAGGGGCTGCAGCGCGGGAACGACCCCGCGCAAAACTCCGAATCACGCAGTTCAGGGCCTGCCCGACGCGTCCTGCACCCCGGCCCGCGTCAGGCGGCCCTCGCGCCACTGCTCCAGGGCCGCCGCCGCCGTTCCCGCGGCGCCGTGGTAGACGGCAATTCCTGCGGCGTCCAGGGCCCGGTACGCCTTGGGTCCGGTCACGCCGGTCAGCACGGCGCCGGCTCCCCGCCCGGCCACGGCCTGGGCTGCCTTGACCCCGGCACCCTGCACGGCGTTTCTCGCTTCCGCGTTGTCCAGGGCTTCCCAGGAGCCGTCCGCCTCGTTGTAGACGAGAATCCAATACGCCCGCCCGAAGCGCTCGTCCACCGGGCTGTCGGGGCCCGATCCCCTCGCGGTCACTGCGATCTTCATGGGGTTTCTCCTCGCCTTCGGTGTATGTGCATGCCCCAGCCGCACGGGGGGGAGCGGGAGGGACAGGCCGCAGTGCCCGGCGGCTTCATTTCTCCCCGGGCCCAACGGGCGGCCACCTCGCCAACCTCGCCCCGCTGGCCTGCGATCACCCACAGGCCCGCGGCCTCCAGGTCCGCCTGAAATCGAGGGTGGATGCCCCCGCAGAGAACTCCCCCCACCCCCTGGCGCACGAGCCAGAGGGGCAGCCGCGGCTCCAAGGTGGGGTCCCACTCCCGCAACCCCAACGCCCGCACCCCGTGGCCGCCCTCGCTTTCGGCCAGCCAGAAGGTCCGGGCCATCCCGAACCGGGGGAGCACCCGGGTGCCGTAGACGGGGACGGCCACGGCGCAGGGTCCCGCTTCGGTCGCGGTCCGCTGTCGGACGGCCGCTGCGGCTCTCGCGGCCTGCGGGCTGCCGCTTCCGGTCACCGGCGACTACTCCGGCGCCGCCCCCGAGAGCTCACCCAGCCGGGCCTCCACCTCCTGAAGCTTCCGGCGCAGTGCCTCCGCCTCCACCGCCAGGGCTTCCCGATCGCCGGACTCCGCCCGGCCACAGGGACCGAGCCCTCGCCCCCCGGCCAAACGGCCGCGCCCGACAAAGCACAGCCCCAGTCCCGCCCCCGCCCCCAGGCCTCGACCTCTCCTTCCCTCACGACCTCTTCCCCTCGGCCCGGTCCCGTCCAATCCTGGCATGGTGCGCCTCCCTTCCTCGGATGCCTTGCCGGCGCCACGTCTCGGCGCCGTTCCTGAACTCGGTACAAAGCAATGCCCGTGCCAAGCCCCCGCTCCGACACGTGACGGCAGTGATTTCGAGAGGTTCCGAGGGGTTTCGACGGCGGCTGAGAATCCGGAGAATGATGCAAAGGCAACAGCACCGAGAAGAACGAGGCCTACTTCTCCCGCGTTGCCGGGAACGCCACGTGTTGCGGTGACTGTTGCTCGCCGCGGCTTGACGCAACGCCATGCAACGGGATTTCGGGATCCCTTTCCGGCGCCTTGAGCCAGCGCCACAAGGTCGTCCGATTCACACCCAGGACCTCCGCGGCCCGCGTGCGGTTGCCGCCCTGCTCCTGCAACACCCGGCGCAGAACCTCGGCGGAGGGGCGGCCGCGGTCGCTCCCGCCTTCGTAGCCCCCCGAGACCCCGGATCTCGTCAGGTCGCCGGGCAGGTGCTCGGGGGTGATCTCGCCGCCGCGACATACGATGACGGCTCGTTCCACGAGATTGAGGAGCTCTCGCACATTGCCCGGGTAGTCGTGGGAGAGGAGGAGCTGGAGGACGTCCGGGGAGAAGCGGGCGGCACGCTTTCCATAGCGGTGGGCGAAGCGTGCCAGGGCAAGGTCGAGGAGCAGCGGGATGTCCTCGGGTCTTTCCCGCAGGGGCGGGATCTCCAGGGCCACCACGT
This sequence comes from Thermodesulfobacteriota bacterium, assembly GCA_040756475.1. Taxonomy (NCBI): domain Bacteria; kingdom Pseudomonadati; phylum Thermodesulfobacteriota; species Thermodesulfobacteriota bacterium. The sequence goes on along the minus strand of JBFLZB010000144.1, from coordinate 7,064 downwards.
GCACCCGGAAGAAGAGATCGCGGCGAAACGTGCCTGCCTCGACCATGGCAGCCAGGTCGCGATGGGTGGACGCCACGAAGCGCACGTCCGCCGTCTTCGGCCGGCTCGCTCCCAGGGGCTGGTACTCCCGGTTCTCGAGCACCCGGAGGAGCTTCACCTGCAGCGGCAGGGGAAGGTCGCCGATCTCGTCCAGCACCAGGGTCCCCCCCCGCGCCTGGTCCAGCCGCCCCGGCCGATCGGCCACCGCCCCGGTGAACGCCCCCTTGCGGGTCCCGAAGATCTCCGCCTCCAGCAGGGTCTCGGGCAGCGCCCCGCAATTGACCACCACCAGGGGGCCGTCCTTGCGGGGGCTCAGGTCGTGCACGGCCCTTGCCAGCAACTCCTTGCCCGTGCCGCTCTCTCCCCGCAGCAGCACCGTGGCCTCGCTGGCCGCCACCTCGGGCAGCACGTCGAACAGGCGCCGCATGGCGGGGTTTCGGCTGACGAGATCCCGAAAACGGTACTTGCCCGCCACTTCCTCCCGAAGGGCCTGAATCTGCGACAGATCGCGAAACGTCTCCACCCCCCCCACCGGCAACCCCGAGGCGTCTCGCAGGACCGAGGCGCTGACCGAGATCGGCACCTCGCGGTTGTGCCGATCCAGAATCTCCACCTCTCGCGGGCGCACGGGCGCGCCGGTCCGCAAGGCCTCGCCCACGGGACACTCGGCAAAGCACACGTTGGCGCGAAAGATCTCGCAGCAGGGCTGTCCGAGCGCCTCTTCCCGCGCAAACCCCGTGATCTCTTCGGCGGCACGGTTGAACGAGGTGATGCGCATCTCGGTGTCGACGGTGAAGACCCCGTCGGCAATGCTGTCGAGGATGGTCGCGAGGTGCTCCAGGTGGGCACAGGAGGTGTCGGCCATGGGGCGAGGGTAGTCCTCGGTCCGTTTCGATTCAACCCGGGGTCCGGGCTTTCTGCCCCACTCCGAGAGGTCGGGGACGGGCTCCACAAAACTCTTGCCGCCTGCACCGGACCCTGAGGAGACCAAGGGAGAAGGCGCCCCCGCTCAGGGCTGGGCCGCCGCCCGGGGCCGGGCCCGGAGTGGGTCTGCGCTGTACCCCAGGGCCTGCCAGTCGAGCCGGCCCCTGCTGCCATGACAGTCGAGACACCCCAGGGCCTGGCTGGCCGGGGCCACCATGTGGTTCAGGGGCCAGTACATCACCGTGTCGATGAAGGCGACCTGGCCGCTAAAGGGCAGGCCCGAGGCTTCCATGCCCAGCCGGGACGCCTCGTTCCAGTCGAAGGTCTTCCAGTACCCGCCCTCGCCAAAGACCTTGGGAGTAATCAGGACGCGGTGCTCGGGGTCGAAGGGCTGGCGTCCCGTATGGACCTTGAAGGGCGCGATCCGCGCGGCCGCCTCGCCCCGGGAGCCCAGGGGATAGCTCAAGCGCACCGGTCCCTCTCCTTCGACCCTTTCGCCAGCCAGGTAGGCGCCACCTGAGCCGTTGTACCAGGCATAAACGGGCTGGACGTTCTTGCCCCACGTGACCCGCCCTTTGGCTTTCGTGTAGGTGGGTTGCCCCTCCTGCTTCGGGCTCCCCTGGACATCTTGCCCCGCTGCGGACCAGTCCCAGGAGGTCTTGGTGGGCACCTGCCGCGCAAAGGTGGGGATGTGGCAGGTCTGGCACGCCACGGCCGCCAGGTGCCCGTCCAGGAGCGGCTCGCCGTGGGGTCGCTCCTCGTGGCAGTTCGCGCAACCGATGTGTGCCTGGCCGCCGGGAGAAACGGCCATGGAGTTGCCCCGGATCCGGTGTTCTTCGGCCCCGTGGCATTCCTGGCAGGCAAAGTCGGCCCCGTCGGTGCCCATGTGCACATCCAGCGTCCGGGTGGGCTTGGCGATGGACGAGTCGAGGTCGCCGTGCTTCACCGCGTCGCCCCCTCCCCCGTAGAAGTGGCAGGCGCCGCAGTTCTCCCGTCCAGGCTTGCCTACGTGGCGCGCCACGTGGAGCAGGTCAACGAGCGGTTCCGGGGCTCCCGCTCCCGTGGGCACCTTCTTGTAGGTGCCGGTGGTATCGTGGCACACGAGGCAGTCCACTCGGGTCTTGTCGGTGAAGTCGAAGCTCGCATCCTCCCAGCCGTAGCCCGCGTGGCAGCTCGTACACCGGGGCCAGTTGCCGCTGACCGATACGCAGAAGTTGTTGATAGCATTGACCTTGCCCCGGTCCACCACCCCACGCCCCTCGATCGCTTGAGGCAACGACCAGGTCCAGTGGGTGGTCTTCATCAAGGCCACGGCGGCGTCTTCGTGACACTCCAGGCAGGCGCGGGTGACCTCGGGCCCGGAGTTGAGGGGTTGCAAAAAGTACCCGCGGTGGTCGGCCGCAGTCGACGGCCGCACGCCGAAGGCGACCAAGGCCCCCAGCGCCCAGACGACGGGAAGGATCTGCCGCAGTCTCTCCATGTTCTTTCTCCATGCCGGTGGGGCGGCGGGGCGGCTCGCTCTGTGCGGGCTCCGAGGCCCATGTGCTTGCTCTGAACGTTTTGACGCGCGTGGCCCGGCGCGCTAGATTCCCTGTACGCCGCCGTGAAATGACCCGTTGGATGCCTGATTCCAAGTGTGGTTACCGGAGGATGCGAGTTTTTTCGCAGGAGAGAGGAGAGGGGAACCTGTTTTCACCCTGGGGAAACCGGTCGGCGGCGCGGCCCCGGTAACCTTTCGGAGCACGCCGCCATCTCAGGCCCGTCCGGCCTGCCGCATCCTCCGGCCAGGTTGGACACGTCGGTCGACGGACGAGGGAGGGGAGGGAGCAGCCCGAAGCACGAAGGCCGCCATCCCGAGGGGGACAGGTGTATTGCCGTCGCGGGAGCGGAGAAGGAGGAGTGCGCACCATGGATCCACGGCAACCGCACATCACGCGAAGAACGGCCCTCAAGACCCTGGGGGCCGCTGCGGGCCTGGCGGGCGCCGCGCCAGCCCTGGCGGCCCCGCGCCGCCGGGACGACATCGGGGTCCTGGTGGACCTCACGCGCTGCGACGGGTGCCCCGACGCGGGGACGCCCCGTTGCGTGGCCGCCTGCCGGGCCAAGAACCAGGCCCGCTACCCCGAGCCGGACCCGGACCGGCCCATCCCGGACTACTGGCCCCAGAAGCGGCACGAAGACTGGCGACCCCGCCGGGAGGACACCGGTACCCTCACGCCCTACAACTGGACCTTCGTCCAACGCGTGACGGTGGAGCACGGCGGGCGCACCCACGAGCTGCACCTCCAGCGCCGGTGCATGCACTGCGACAATCCCACCTGCGCCGCCACCTGCCCCTTCAGCGTCATCGAGACCAAGCCGGGGGGTGCGGTGCACATCCTCCCCCACCTGTGCGTGGGCGGGGCCAAGTGCCGCGCCGTGTGCCCCTGGGACATCCCCCAGCGGCAGGCGGGGGTGGGCATCTACACGAAGGCGGCGCCCAAGCTCGGGGGCGGCGGGGTCATGTACAAGTGCGACCTGTGCTTCGACCGGCTGGCGGAAGGCAAGTCCCCCGAGTGCGTGGCTGCATGCCGACAGCGCCTGGGGGAAGAGGCGCCGCTCCTCTCCGGCCCCCGCGCCGAGGTGGTGGCCCTGGCCCGGCACCGGGCCCGGCAGATCGGGGGCTTCACCTACGGTGACGTGGACAATGGAGGTACCGGCACGGTGTACGTCTCCCCGGTGCCCTTCGAGGCCATCGATCAGGCGCTTCGGGCGCGGGAGAAGGAGCGATTCTTCTTTCCGGCCAACCCAAACCCCCTGGCCGAAGCCCACGCCGCCATGAAGGCGGTGCTGTGGGCCCCCCTGGCGGGCGCAGCGGGGGCGCTGCTGGCCGGGGCCCGGGCGCTGGCAGCTTCCAAGCGCAACCAAGAAGAGAGGGAGGGCGGGAAATGAGCGGCACCGCACCGAGGGAGAGAGCCACTGTCCCGCGCCACGACGGATGGACCCTCCTGGAGCACTGGGCCGTAGCCCTCTCGGGCCTCCTGCTCCTCTTCTCGGGCTTCGGCCAGATGCCCATGTACAGCCGCTACCTGGTGGACCGGCTTCCGGGGCTCGGCTGGTCCTCGGACTACGACGCGACCTTCCAACTGCACCTGTGGGCGGCCGCCGTGTTCACCGCCGCCGTGGTCTTCCACGCCGTCCGCAACCTCGCCGTGGGGGGCCGGGCCGTCCTCCCGCGGCGGGGCGACCTGGGGGAGTCGGCCCGCATCCTGTGGGCCATGCTCACCCGCAGGCCCGAGCCCCCCTCCCACAAGTTCCTGGCCGAGCAGCGCCTTGCCTACGCCTTCCTGGGGAGCGTGAGCCTCGTGCTCGCAGCCACCGGGCTCGTGAAGGTGTTCAAGAACTTCGGCGCCGTGGATCTGCCCCACGGCTTCGTCTTCTGGACCACCCTCTTCCACAACGTGGCGACGGTGTTCTTCCTCCTGGGCTTCTTCGCGCACCTGGGAGCCTTCGTGGTCAAGGCCAACCGCCCGCTCCTGCCCTCGATCTTTACCGGCCGGGTGGACCGGGAGTATGCCCGGCACCGCCACCCCCTCTGGACGGCCGAGCTCGAAGGGGGGGCACGCCCTGCCCCCGCCCGCCGCCTCTCCGCCCGGGACGCCGCGCTGGTGCTCTACGGCGCCGTGGCCGCCACCGGCGTCGTGCTGGGCCTCGCGGTCTCCCCCTCCTGGTACGCCCTGACAGCAGCCGTCGCCCTGGCCCAGGCCGTGGCGGGCCTCAGCGGACGCTGCCCCCTGGAGAGGGCCCTGGGCGCCCTGGGGTACGAAACGGGGAACGTCGTTCCGGCCTCACTGCCGTAACCCCCTGATCCCCTGCCGCAGAACCGTCTGCACCCTGAGGCCGTGCCCAGAATCCACCACCAAATCAAGGGGCGGGTTCCGGGAGCCCCGGAGCATAGCCCCGTGCCGCATCGACCGATCCGCCACAACCGGTGGAAACCGGTGACGCGATGCGCACCGATTCCGTGAGGGGGCCCTCCTCCAATTCACGCGGATTGCGGGGCGGAGCGCAGGGGCTCCCGGAACCCGCTCGCCACCCAGGTGGCGGATCGCGGGTGCGGGATCGCCTTGAGCCGGTGTTCACTATATGTGTACCATCTCCCGGTCCGTTCCCTCTTTGTGGCAGGCCGGAGGTGGAGACATGGTGCGGGAGGAGATGACCCTCGGAGCAGTCCTGGACGCGGCGGCGGAGAAGGTGCCGGACCGGGACGCCCTGGTGTACGTGGACCGGGGGCTGCGGTACACCTACCGTGAATTCCGGGAGCGGGTGAACCTGTTGGCCCGGGGGCTCCTGGCCCTGGGGGTGGAGAAGGGCGAGCACCTGGCCCTGTGGGCGGTGAACCTGCCCGAGTGGGTGCTCCTCCAGTTCGCCACCGCCAAGGTGGGGGCGGTGCTCGTCACCGTGAACACCAACTACCAGCGCCACGAGCTCAAGTACGTGCTCGGGCAATCCGACGCCACCACCCTGTTTTTGGCCGAGGGGTACCGCGACGTGGACTGCTTGGCGGCCCTCTACGACGTGGTGCCCGAGGTGCGCGACCCCGCCTGGCCCGAACCGGGCTGTCCCGACCTGCCCCGGCTTCGCCGGGTCGTCTTCCTGGGGCAGGGGGAGCGGCCGGGCACCCTGCCGTTGCCCCGCCTCTACGAGCTCGGGCGCGGCGTCGCCCCCGCCGCCCTGGCGGAGCGGGAGGCGCAGCTCTCCCCCGCCGATCCCATCAACATGCAGTACACCAGCGGAACCACCGGGTTCCCCAAGGGCGTGCTCCTTTCCCACGCCAACATCGTCGCCAACGCCCAAGCCCAGGCCGAGGTGCTGGGGTTCTCCGAGGCGGACCGGCTGTGCATCCCGGTGCCCTTCTTCCACTGCTTCGGGTGCGTGATGAGCACGCTCTTGTGCGTGTGCAGCGGGGCAACCATGGTGCCGGTGGAGACCTTCGACGCCGGGCTCATCCTGCGCTCCATCGAGGAGGAGCGCTGCACGGCCGTCCACGGGGTGCCCACCATGTTCATCGCGCTGCTCGACCACCCCGACTTCCCCCGGCGAGACCTCACGAGCCTGCGCACCGGCATCATGGCGGGCGCCCCCTGCCCCGTGGAGCTCATGCGACGGGTCATGGGGCGGATGCACATGACCGAGATCTGCATCACCTACGGCCAGACCGAGGCGAGCCCCGGGATCACCATGACGCGCCGCGACGACTCCCTGGAGCGCCGGGTGTCCAGCGTGGGGCGCGCCCTGCCCGGGGTGGAGGTGAAGATCGTGGACCCGGAGACCGGCGCCGAGGTGCCGCCGGGGGCCCAGGGCGAGCTCTGGAGCCGGGGGTACAACACCATGCTCGGATACTACAAGATGCCCGAGGCGACCGCCGAGACCGTGGGCGCGGACGGTTGGCTCCACACCGGCGACCTCGCGACCATGGACGAGCACGGGTACTGCAAGATCACGGGGCGGCTCAAGAACATGATCATCCGGGGGGGCGAGAACATCTTCCCCCGGGAGATCGAGGAGTTCCTCTACACCCATCCCGAGGTGCTCCACGCCGAGGTGGTGGGAGTGCCCGATCTCAAGTACGGAGAACAGGTGCTGGCGGCCATCGTACCGCGCAACGGCACCGTGCTTACCCAGGAGCAGATCCAGGCCTTCTGCCGGGGCAAGATCGCCCGACACAAGATCCCCCGCTACGTGATGTTCCTCCCGAGCTTTCCCACCACCGCCTCGGGCAAGGTGCAAAAATTCGTGCTGCGGGATTGGGCGATCGACCGCTACGGCTTGGCGGAGGCGGCGAAGGTCGAGACGGCATAGGGCAGGGGGCTGGGGGCGGGGAGAGATGGGGCCGGCGGAACCTGGCCCCGCGCCCGTGGGCGCCTTCTCCTTCAGGCGTGGGTGCGCCGTTCCCAGAACCGCCGGACCAGCCGGCCGGCCAGCAAGAGGGCAGCCAGGGCCAGGAGGGGCCACGAGGTCTCCAGGCGCGCGAGCTCGGCGGCTTCGCCGGCCGCGGCCACGTTGTGCACGGCGCTCGCGTACAGGTACCCTTTGACCCCGAAGCCCACCAACGCCGAGAG
>JBFLZB010000143.1 GCA_040756475.1 Thermodesulfobacteriota bacterium | reverse complement strand
ACGGCGTGGCGCCACCGGGGCTCTCCAGAAGGGAGTCCTTTGGGAGTGCTTGAGCCGTATGAATGGAAACGTTCACGTACGGTTCTTAGAGGGGCCGGGGCGGGCAACCGCCCCCGGCCTACTCGGTCTTTAAGACAGACAGCGAGAGGAATGGAGATGCAATTCAGAAAGACTCTGATCAATAACTGGATAATTTGGAGTCTTATGGCAATTAATGGTGTCTATATGATGTACTCAAGATTCCACAATGCAGAAGTGAACATCCAGACAAACGGCGGGCTTTTTTCCGTAGTGCTGATTTGCGAGGCATTGTTTCTCTTTGTTTTGCTGTTTTGCGTTGAGAGGTTCCTGTTTAGGAAATCAAGAATTAGAAGATTTGGCAAGGACGAACCCAAGAGAATAGTTATCCCATTCTACTTTTCCACGATACTTGGGACTGCGTTTGCGCAAGCATCAATTGTCTGGGGCAGTGAAGCACTAAAGGCAACGGGGGACAGTGGTTTTATGTTTGTGCTATACGGAATATCTATTGTGTTTCTTGGCTATTTCTTCCCGTGGCGATGGCGCCTCGCAACTGAATCAGCCAGAAGCGAACCAGCGCTCGAACCGGACGCTTGAAAGCGCCGGTTGAGTGCGCCGTTGGCCGTAATGAGAATGCAGGCATGAACATTTATTCTATTATTCTTTGAGGAGGCGTGAGGGGACGTAAGTGCAACCGTGCATTGTGCGGCACGGTCTCGCGTCGTAGTGTGCGAGAAACGCAACGCAGAAACGCAACGGGGTCAGGTCCACACATCTGACAGAAGGCGGTAGATAGAGCAGGGGGCCAGACGGGAAGGGGCGGACGGAGGCGGCGATGGCGCGGCCATTGAGGATCGAGTACCCGGGGGCGTTCTACCACGCGACGTCGCGTGGCAACGAGCGGCGGGACATCTTCAAGAGCCAGCGCGATCGGGAGAAGTTCTTGGAGTACCTGGAGTCGGCGACGGTGCGGTACGGGGCGAGGGGACGCTGTTGTGTTATTGCTTTCTGCTTGACTCGGTAAGGGACTGGACGTAGTTCATGCCGTCATGCCGAGACAACCTCACCTGGACGCGCCGGGTCTGCTGCACCATGTGATCGCTCGCCGCGAGAAGGCAATAAGGCAAGGACGTCCTCGCCCGGCGCCGTGAAAAGGCAATAAAGCAAGGACGTCCCGGCGTTCTTTCGAGGACGTCCCGGCGTTCTTTCGGCGCCTTTTTCGTCCGAATGGAGAGGTGTTGCCGCGTTTCTTGACCGAAGTGATGAAATTGCATTCGGTTCTGGAGTAAATTGAATCGCGTCTGACAGGCACGTCACCGACGATGAAAAACATTTCCAAACCAGCGTTGTTGGATTTGAGGTTTCCTATTAAAGATCAGGTTGCCCAGAAGCATCTTATAGATAGCCTTGCAACTGCTCGAATAGATGCTTCTACCAAACGCTTCGAAGCAGCCACCCTCCGCCAATCCGCCTGGACCACCTTCGAGTCGGCGTTGTTCACCGCTGGGGAGGCCGCCGCATGAGCGCATACAAGCCGCCCTACACCATCACCCCGGAGATCCTGAACCGGGTTGCCGCCATCAGCGAGGCCATCGGGCGGCTGACCGTGCTCACCGATCAGGCGAAAGCCTTGCGGCTGCGACGCATCAACCGCATCCGCACCATTCATGGCTCGCTGGCCATCGAGGGCAACACCCTGAGTGAGGCGCAGATCACCGCGATTTTGGAGGGCAAGCGGGTCATCGCCCCGCCCCGCGAGGTGCAGGAGGTGAAAAACGCCCTGTCCGCCTACGACCGTTTCGACACCTGGAAGCCCGAGGCGGAAAAGGACCTGCTGGAAGCCCATCGGATACTCATGTCCGGCCTGATCGACGAAGCGGGAATCTACCGGCATGGCGGCGTAGGGGTAATGGCGGGCCAGCAGGTGATCCACATGGCCCCGCCCGCCGACCAGGTTCCTCAGCTGATGGGTGACCTGTTCGGCTGGCTGGCCGCCACCGACGCCCATCCGCTCATCGCCAGCTCGGTCTTTCACTACGAGTTCGAATTCATCCACCCCTTCGCCGACGGCAACGGCCGCATGGGACGGCTGTGGCAAAGCCTGATCTTGGCGCGCTGGAATCCCCTGTTCGCCGACATCCCGGTGGAAAGCCTGATCTTCGAGCATCAGGCCGAGTACTACCAGGCTATTCAGGAGAGCACCCGGCAAACCGACTCCGCGCCCTTCATCGCCTTCATGCTGCGGATGATTCGGGATACGGCGACTACCACTGCCCCCCAAGTCACCCCTCAAGTCACCCCCCAAGTCGGCGAGCTGCTGGCGGCGATCCGGGGCGAGATGGGACGCGAGGCGCTGCAATCCGCCCTGGAGCTCTCGGACCGCAAATCCTTCCGCGAACGCTACATCAAACCGGCCTTGGCCGAAGGCCTGATCGAGATGACCATCCCCGACAAACCCAACAGCCGCTTGCAGAAATACCGCCTGACCGACAAGGGCCGCCAGTGGCTGGCGCAGCAAGGTGATGGGTAACTTGGGACAAACTCGCGAACACCCGTACCCGGTACACGTCGATGTGCCGAGCCTGTCAGATCGACGTGGTGCTCTCCTTGCTCTTGGGTGGTGAGCCGAAGGTGGATTCCAGACTGTGGGCGGCCACTCCACCGAGGCGGAGGGGCGGGTGTCGCTTTCGGGTTCGGACAGCGCGCTGAGCGGCGCCGACCGGGCGGCTTACAGGCTCAGGAGCCAGGTCGCGAGCCCGAAGTAGAGCAGCAGCCCGGTGATGTCCACCACGGTGCTGAGCGCGGGGCTCGCCACCACCGCCGGGTCGAGGCGGAGCTTCGAGGCCGCCAGGGGCAGCACCGCGCCGAACACCGTGGAGGTGACGACCTGGAGGGACAGGGCCAGGGCCACCGTGACGCCGATCCACCCCACGTGGTAGCCGGGGGGCACGTCGCCGGCTGCGGTAAAGAAGTACACCTTGCCGAAGACCAGGGTCCCCAGGGTGAGCCCCAGCAGCAGGCTCACCCGCAGTTCCTTCCACAGGATGCGAAGCGCATCCGAGGTCTCCACCTCCCCCAGAGCCAGGGCCCGGATCACCATGGTGGAGGCCTGGGAGCCCGTGTTTCCCCCCACCGAGGCGAGCATGGGCAGGTACACCACGAGCAGCATGAGGCTCGTGAGCGCCCCCTGGAAGGTGTGGAGGATCCACCCCGAGACCAGCTGCAGCCCCGCCAGGGACACGCACCAGGTGACGCGCTTGCGGTAGTGCACCGGAGAGGGAATATCTAGGTAGGCTTCCTCCCGGGTGTCCCCCGTGATGCCCATGAGGCGCTCCAGATCCTCGGTCTGCTCTTCCCGCAGGATGTCGAAGGCGTCGTCGTGGGTGACGATGCCCACCAGGGCGTTGTTTGCGTCCACCACGGGGACCGCGAGCAGGTCGTACTTCTCGATGGTGCGCGCCACCTCTTCCTGGTCCTCGTCCACCCGCACCGCGATGGGCCCCGGCACCATGAGCGCCTCCACCTTGGCGTCCGGGCGCGCGAGGATGAGGTCCTTCAGGGAGACCGAGCCCACCAGCTTCCTGCCCTCTCCCAGGACGTAGGTGTAGTACACGGTCTCCCGGTCGGGGGCCTCCCGCCGGATCTTCTCGATGGCTTCCCGTGCGGTGAGGTGGGGCAGCAGGGTCACGTAGTCCGAGGTCATCGCGGCCCCGGCGGTGCCCTCCTCGTACCCCGCCAGCCGCCGGATGTCGTCGCGCTCGGCCTGGGCCAGGGCCGGCCACAGCGCCTCGAGGGTCTCCTCCTTGAGGCGCTTGACCAGGTCGGCGCGCTCGTCGGGACTCATGTGGGTGACGAGCTCGGCGAGCTGGTCGCGCCTGAGGGACTGGGCCAGGCGCACCTGGGTGGGCACCTCCAGGTACGAGAAGACCTCTCCCCGGTCCAGGGGCGGCAGGCACTGGAGAAACGCAGCCAGGTCCGGGGGCTCCATCCCCCCCACGAACTCGGCCAGGGTAGCGGGGTGGAGATCCTCGGCGAACTCCCGGATGGCGCGGGCATCGCCGCGGACCAGGGTGGCCTGGAGCTCAGGGATGAGTAGGGTGTTCATCGGCACCTCCCGCGGCCCAGGGCCCCGGCGGTGCCGCGGGAGGTCAGGCGGAGCAGACCTTCCGGGAGGCGACCCGGCGCGGGGCGGGACGGGTGGGATCGGGTTGGGTTCGACTGCCTGGGTCGTCCATGGGTCCGGTCGGCTCCTGGGAGACGGGGGCGGGGCCCCCAAGAAACCCGACCCTTGTACGCCGTCGCGGTCCGCAGCGCAAGGGGCATCCCAGGTCTCTGGATCCACCGCCTGGGTGGCAAGCGGGGTCGACGGCAATACTTCCCCACAAGGAGCCTCCGACGTGCTATCATGGCCCCCGTGCTGGGCTTTGTCCGGCAGCGGCGCGCCGCCTGGGACGGGAGCGGCGCCCGGCAAATCCCACGGACCTCGGGCGCGGGGGAGACTGCCCGGGGCGCCCGTTGCAGGAGCAGGAGAATCCCATGGCCCGCGATCCGAAGTTCATGAAGCGACAGAAGGAACGGGCTCGACAAGAGAAGCAGGCCCAAAAGGCGGAGCGCCGGGCCGAGCGCAAGGCCCACCGAGACGACGTACGGCGGGGAGCCGAGGGCCAGGATCCGGACATCGCGGGCATCGTGCCCGGCCCGCAAGCCCCCATCTGGGAGCGCATGGAGACTCCCGCGGAAGCCGAAGATGCGAAAGGTGATGCCGACCGCGAGGCCGAGGGCTGACGGTCCCATGGAATCGCTACCCCAATCCACGCTGCCCATCACGCGGCACGCCCGCTACGCCGAGGGGGCGGGGGGCTGCGCAGGGTATTCCGCGCCCCCGGTCGATCGGACGGAACCGTCCGTTTCTTCCCGGGAAGGCTATCGGGACCAGCGCAAGTTCGAGATCCGCTCGGTCATGCGCATTCTCCGGGGCCAGCTCTCGGAACCCTCGCCCGAGGCGCGCCTGTGGCTCGCCGTCATCGAGTTTGCGGTACGCGACGCCTACTCGTCGGGCGCCAAGAGCTCCGAGACCCGCGACGATGCGAGGCTCTGGCTCCGGTCGGACCATTTCACCGCCGTCGCCACCGCCATCGGGCTCAACCCCGAGTGGGCCCTCCAGAAGATCGCCCAGATCGCCGGCGACGACGAAGAGCGGGAGGCCGCCTCCCTCTGAGTCGGCCACGGCCGTCGGCCACCCCGAGGGATGCCACGGGGCGTGTTCCCCCTCACCCCAGGCCCCTCTCCCGTCAAGGGCGAGGGGATTCAAGGCGAGCGGCTTCTTTGTAAGGCGGTTCCGCCGCACGCCTGCCCTCGAGCCCCTGCCGACGCGGCACCGGGGCGGCATGGACCCTCGCTTTTGTCGGAGCGTTTCTGCTACCCTCGGGCCGCCATGCGCCGCCGCACCGCCGAGGCCGAGAGGCTCCGCGCCGTCCTGGAACGCCTGCGGGCCGCCTACGGAGCGGTGCGGCCGGGGCTCGACCACCGAAGCCCCTGGGAGCTCCTGGTGGCCACGGTGCTCTCGGCCCAGTGCACCGATGACCGGGTGAACCGGGAAACCCCGGCGCTCTTTGCCCGGTTTCCCGGGCCCAGGGAGCTGGCCGCGGCCGATGCGGCGGAGGTGGAGGGGCTCATCCGGAGCATCGGGCTCTTTCGCACCAAGGCCCGCAGCCTGGTGGGGCTCGCCCGGGAGGTGGCGGAGCGCCACGGGGGGCGGGTGCCTTCCGACCGGGCGGCGCTGGAGGCGCTGCCGGGGGTGGGGCGAAAGACCGCTTCCGTCGTGCTGGGGCAGGCCTTCGGCATCCCGGCGTTTGCCGTGGACACCCACGTGGGCCGGGTGTGTCGGCGCCTGGGGTTTGCCACGTCCGCAGCTCCCCGCGCGGTGGAGGAGGCGGTGACGGCACTGCTGCCGCCCGCCGCCTGGGTGGAGGCCCACCTGCTCCTCATCCGCCACGGCCGGGTGACGTGTACCGCGCGAAAGCCCCGGTGCCCCGCGTGCGCGGTGCGCGCCCTGTGCCCCTGGCCGGACAAGACCTGATGCGCGGCCGCACGCCTGCACCTCCCCAGACCCCCCTCACCGCCCCATGACGCCAGAGATCTCCGAGGGCTTCCTCCTGCGGGCCACCCCCTACGGCGAGGCCGACCTGGTGGCGGCGCTGCTCACGCGGCGCTGGGGCCGCATTGCGGTGCTTGCGAAGGGGGCCCGCAACTCGCGCCGCCGGTTCGGGGGAGTCCTGGACTACTTCCACCACCTGCGGGCCGAGGTGCGGCCCGGGCGGTCGGGGATGGGACGGCTCCTGGGGGTGGAGCTGGTGCGCCCGTTCGGGCGCCTGCGGGAAAGCGTGGAGGCGTACTGGGCGGGCAGCCAGGTGCTCGAGGTGGCGCGCCTGGGCACCCGGGAGGGAGATCCGGACGAGCCCTTCTTCGCGCTGGTCGAGGCGACCTTCGCCGCGCTGGAACGGGGCGGGGAGCCCCGCAGCCTGGCCCGGGTCTTCCAGGCCCGAGCGCTCGCGGCGCTGGGATATGGTCTGCCCGTGGAAGAGTGCCCGGCGTGTGCCGAGCCGTATGCGGGCTACGGGGCCGCCTGCCACGCCGCCGGCCCCGGCGGGATACGGTGCGGTTCCTGCGCGGAGCCGGGGGCCGTTCGCCTCTCGCCGGGAACCCTGCGCACCCTTCGGGCTGCCGTGGAGCTGCCCCTGGACCGGTTGGGAGGGTTGCGGGTCTCGGCCTCGGCGGAGGAAGAGGCGGGCCCTCTCCTGGAAGCCGGCCTTACCGCCGCCCTGGGTGTGCGCCCGCGCTCGCTGGTGCCTCCGGGTGAAGGGTGAATTGACCCCCTTCGGGCACCTGCGATACCGTAGGACACCTTTTTCCATGAGAGAAAACAAGCGTTTGGCGGCTGCCCCCGCGCGGGGCGGCGTGGAGGGCGAGCGGTGCGGGAGGATCTCAAGGGCAGCTGGGCGCTCATCCTGGGGGCCTCGAGCGGGTTCGGCGCCGCCACGGCCCGATCCCTGGCCAAGCGGGGCATGAACGTCTTCGGGGTGCACCTGGACCGCAAGCCGGCCATGCCCCAGGTGGAGGCGCTCATCCAAGAGCTCCGGGGGCTGGGGGCGGCGGTGCGCTTCTTCAACGTCAACGCGGCCGACGAGGAGAATCGGCGGCTGGTGCTCGACGAGATGGCAGAGGAGATGGGCCAGGGCCCCCGGGTGCGGGTGTTCCTCCACAGCCTCGCCTTCGGGGCCTTGAAGCCCTACATCGCCGAGCCCGGACAGGGGCTCACCAAGGCCCAGATGATCATGACGCTGGACGTGATGGCCCACAGCCTCGTGTACTGGGTGCAGGATCTGGTGCAGCGCCAGTACCTGGAGCAGAACTCCCGGGTCTTCGCCATGACGAGCTCCGGCGGCCACATCGCGTGGAAGAGCTACGGTGCGGTCTCGGCGGCCAAGGCCGCCCTGGAGAGCCACATCCGCCAGCTCGCCCTGGAGCTCGGGCCCCTGGGGATCACGGCCAACGCGGTGCTCGCGGGGGTGACGGAGACCCCGGCGCTCAAGCAGATTCCGGGGCACGAGAAGATGATCCAGATGGCCCAGGCCCGAAACCCCATGGGCCGCCTGACGCGCCCCGAGGACGTGGCCGAGGCCATCGCCTGCTTCAGCGAGCCCGGCTGCTACTGGATGACCGGCTCCATCCTGCGGGTGGACGGCGGGGAGGATGTTTCGGGATGAAGGAGACCCCATGACCTTTCAAGACGTGATCCTGCGGCTGCAAGAGTACTGGGCCCGGAAGGGCTGTCTGATTGCCCAGCCCTGCGACATCGAGGTGGGGGCGGGCACCATGAACCCCCACACGTTCCTGCGCTGCCTGGGGCCCGAGCCCTGGAACGTGGCGTACGTGGAGCCCAGCCGCCGGCCCAAGGACGGCCGGTACGGGGAAAACCCCAACCGCCTGCAGCACTACTACCAGTACCAGGTCATCCTCAAGCCCTCGCCCCTGGACGTGCTCGAGCTCTATCTCGACAGCCTGCGGGCCCTGGGCATCGACCCCCTGGACCATGACATCCGGTTCGTGGAGGACGACTGGGAGAGCCCCACCCTGGGCGCCTGGGGACTGGGGTGGGAGGTGTGGCTCGACGGGATGGAGATCACCCAGTTCACCTACTTCCAGCAGGCGGGCGGCATCGACTGCAAGCCGGTCTCGGCCGAGATCACCTACGGCATCGAGCGCATCGCCATGTACCTGCAGGGGGTCGAGAATGTCTACGACCTCGTGTGGACCGACGGCATCACCTACGGCGACGTGCACCACCGGGGCGAGGTGGAGGGCAGCATCTACAACTTCGAGGAGTCGAACCCCGAGATGCTCTTCGACCTCTTCAGCAAGTTCGAGGCCGAATCGGGCCGACTCGTGGCCAAGGGGCTCGTGCTCCCGGCCTACGATTACACGCTCAAGTGTTCCCACGCCTTCAACCTGCTGGACGCCCGGGGGGTGATCAGCGTCACCGAGCGCGCCCGCTTCATCGGCCGGGTGCGCGATCTCGCCCGCCAGGTGGCCCAGGCCTACGTGGCCCAGCGGGAGGAGATGGGGCACCCGCTCCTGGGCAAGCTCGCCCGCCCGGCGGGCCAGGAGGGGTCTTGAGATGAGCCAGCCCACCGACTTTCTGCTCGAGATCGGCACCGAAGAGATCCCCGCGGGGTTCCTGCCCCCCGCCCAGGACGCCCTGGGGGCCCTGGCCCGCGAGGGGCTCGCGGCGGCCCGGATCGGGTGCGGTTCGGTGCGCACCCTGGCCACGCCGCGCCGGCTCGTGCTCCACGTGGAGGGGGTGGCCCCCCGGCAGGCCGACGCGATCGAGGAGAAGGTGGGGCCGCCGGTCTCCGCCGCCTTCGACGCCGCGGGCAACCCGACCCGGGCCGCCGAGGGCTTTGCCCGCACCAACGGGGTCGCCGTGGCCGAGCTGATCCGGGTGCACACGGGCAAGGGAGAGTACCTGGCGGTGCGAAAAGAGGTGGCGGGCCGCCCCGCCGCCGAGGTGCTCCGGGAGCTCGTGCCCCAGTGGCTGGCCCGGCTGCCGTTTCGCAAGTCCATGCGCTGGGGCTCCCTGGACGAGGGGTTTGCGCGCCCGGTGCACTGGGTCCTGGCGCTCCTGGGCGGCGAGGTGGTGCCCCTGGAGTTTGCCGAAATCACCAGCGGGCGAGCCAGTCGGGGCCACCGGTTCCACGCCCCGGAGGCCTTCGACGCCATGGACCCCCAGGACTACTTCCGCAAGGTGCGCGACGCCTGGGTGGTGCTCGACCCGGCGGAGCGTCGGGCCGCCATCGCGACCCAGGTGGCCGAGGCCGCCCGGGCCGTGGGGGGCGAGGCCATCCCGGACGAGGAGCTCCTGGATACGGTGACCTACCTGGTGGAGTACCCGGTGGCGGTCACCGGCAGCTTCGAGCCGCGCTATCTGGAGCTTCCCCGGGAGCTCCTCATCCTCACCATGAAGACCCACCAGAAGTACTTCGCGGTGGCCGACGGCGACGGGCGGCTCACGAACCACTTCGTCACGGTCTCCAACACCCGGGCCCGGGACCTCTCGGTGGTGGCCCGGGGCAACGAGCGGGTGCTGCGGGCGCGCCTGGCGGACGCCCGGTTCTTCTTCGAGGAGGACCAGAAGAAGGGCCTCGAGGCCCACGCCGAAGGGCTCAAGACCGTGGTCTTCCAGGCCAAGCTCGGCACGAGCCACGAGAAGGTGGAGCGGTTCCGCGGCCTGGCGGCGCGGATCGGCGAGCGGATCTGCCCCGACCGCCTCGCGGCCGTGGACCGGATCGCGGTGCTGTGCAAGGCGGATCTCGTCACCCTGATGGTGGGCGAGTTTCCCGAGCTCCAGGGGGTGATCGGGCGCGAGTACGCCCTGCGGGGCGGCGAGGAGCCGGCCGTGGCCCGGGGCATCCAGGAGCACTACTGGCCCGTCCAGGCCGGGGGCCCGCTGCCCGCGGCCCCCGAGGCCCAGGCGGTGAGCGTGGCCGACAAGCTCGATACCATCGTGGGCTGCTTCGGGGTGGGACTGATCCCCTCGGGCACCGCCGACCCCTACGCCCTGCGGCGCCAGACCCTGGGCATCCTGCGCATCCTGCTGGAAAAGGGCCACCGGCTGGAGCTGGGGTGGCTGGTGGACCAGTGCCTGGCCGGGCTCGCCCCCAAACTGACCCGGCCCGCGGCGCAGGTGCGCGCCGACGTGCTCGCCTTCTTCCGGGGGCGGCTCGAGGGGCTCCTGACCCAGGGAGGCCTGTCCTCCGACCTGGTCAACGCCGCCCTCGACGCGGGCTTCGACGACCTCTCCGACGCCCGGGCGCGTGCCCAGGCCCTGGAGGACGCCCGCCGGAGCGGGGCGCTGGCCCCCCTGGCCGAGACCTTCAAGCGGGTCGCCAACATCCTCAAGGGGCAGTCCCCCGGCCGGCCCGAGCCGGAGCTCTTCCGGGAAGAGGCGGAACGGGGCCTGTGGGAGGCCTACGGCCGGGTGCACGAGGCCATGGAGGACGCGGCAGCCCGGGGCGCCTACGCCGAGTTCCTGGCCGGCGCCGGGGAGCTCAAGGCCGCCGTGGACGCCTTTTTCGACGCGGTCATGGTCATGGCCGAGGACCCGGCCGTGCGGGCCAACCGCCTGGCCCTCCTGGGCGGCGTGGCCGGCCTCTTCCGCAAGGTGGCGGACTTTACGAGGATCGGGTGAGGCGTGAAGCGTGAGACGTGAAGCGTGAGAGATGAAGGGCGGCAACCGCGACTTCCGCTCTTCGTCGTCCCATTCGTCCCATAGGTCCCATCAGCCCCCAACCCCCAATAGCCAACCACGGGAGGAACCACATGGCACAATACGTATACACCTTCGGCGGCGACGGGGCGGACGGCAACGGGAAGATGAAGGAGCTCCTGGGGGGCAAGGGGGCGAACCTGGCCGAGATGTGCCTCTTGGGCATCCCGGTGCCCGCGGGGTTCACCATCACCACCGAGGTCTGCAACTACTACCAGGCCCACGGACGCACCTACCCGGCTACCCTGGAAGCCGAGGTGGACGCCGCCCTGGCGCGGGTGGCCCAGGTGATGGGGCGCCGCTTCGGCGACCCGGCCGACCCGCTGCTCCTGAGCGTGCGCAGCGGGGCACGGGCGTCCATGCCGGGGATGATGGAGACCGTGCTCAACGTGGGCCTGTGCTCGGCCACGATCCCGGGCCTGATCGCCCGCAGCGGCAACCCCCGGTTCGTCTACGACGCCTATCGGCGCCTCATCATGATGTACTCCGACGTGGTGATGGAGAAGGCCGCCGGGGTGGAGCCCGCGGAGGGGCAGGGGGTCCGGGTCCAGCTCGAGCACCGCATGGAGGCCCTGAAGAAGGCCCGGGGGTGCACCTCCGACACCCAGCTCACCGCCGGGGATCTGGAGGCCCTGTGCGGCGAGTTCCGGGAGCTGGTGCGAAGGGTGCTCGGCGTGCCCTTTCCCGACGACGCCCGCGAGCAGCTCT
>JBFLZB010000142.1 GCA_040756475.1 Thermodesulfobacteriota bacterium | reverse complement strand
GGGCGCTCGTCTCCCTCGACCTCTTCCTCTTCTACATCTTCTGGGAGGCCATGCTCATCCCGATGTACTTCCTCATCGGGGTCTGGGGCGGGGGCGAGAGGATCTACGCGGCGGTCAAGTTCTTCCTCTACACGATGGTGGGGTCGCTCCTGATGCTGGTCGCGATCCTGTCCCTCTACTTCCTCAACATCAAGGCGGGCTTCGGCGCCACTTTCGACGTGCTGCGGCTCTACGAGGTGCCCATCGCCCCCAACGTGCAGTTCTGGCTCTTTGCGGCGTTTGCGCTGGCGTTCGCCATCAAGGTGCCGATGTTCCCGCTCCACACCTGGCTGCCCGACGCCCACACCCAGGCCCCCACCGCCGGGTCGGTGATCCTGGCGGGCGTGCTCCTGAAGATGGGCACGTACGGATTCCTGCGGTTTGCCATTCCGCTCTTCCCCAACGCGGCGGAGGCGTTTGCGCCCTTCATGATGGTGCTCGCGGTCATCGGGATCATCTACGGAGCCCTGGTGGCCATGGTCCAGACCGACGTGAAGAAGCTCGTGGCCTACAGCTCCGTCTCCCACCTGGGTTTCGTGATGCTGGGGCTCTTCTCGTTCAACATCCAGGGCGTGGAGGGGGGCATCTACCAGAGCCTCAACCACGGCATCTCCACGGGCGCCCTGTTCCTCCTGGTCGGCGTCATCTACGAGCGCCGCCACACCCGGGAGATCTCGGAGTTCGGGGGGCTCGCGAAGCAGATGCCCTGGTACGCGCTCGTCTTCCTCGTCATCACCATGAGCTCCATCGGGCTGCCCGGCCTGAACGGCTTCGTCGGGGAGTTCCTCATCATGGTGGGCGCCTTCCTCGCCTCCAAGACTGCGGCGGTGTTCGCCGCGTCCGGGGTCATCCTGGCCGCCGGTTACATGCTGTGGATGGTGAAGCGGGTCTTCTTCGGCGCCCTGGAGAACGAGAAGAACAAGGGCCTAATGGACCTCACGGGGCTGGAGTGGGGGTACCTCGTGCCCATGGTGGTCCTGGCCTTCTGGATGGGCATCACCCCCGGGGTGTTCCTACGGCCGATGGACGCCTCGGTCGTGCAGTGGCTGGAGCGGGTGGAGGCCCGGCGGATCGCCTGCGAGGAGTGGGCGCGGCCCGAAGCGGTGGCACGGGTGCCCGACGTGAACGACGGGGCCGACGGAGCCGAGACCCGGTAGGGCGCGTTCGCGGAACGCGCCGCCCGCTCGGGGAGGCGCTGTCCGACCAGTTCCTGTAGGTGCCAAGGCTGGGCGTATCGGGGTCGAGGTCGATACCGATACCGATGCCGATCGGGTAGGGGGATAGGGACTGACCTCAGTCGTCCGAGGCGCAGCATCGCTGGACGACATTTCGAAGAAGACTCCGAGAGGGAGGAGTTCCCATGGAGTTCCCAATGTCTGATCTCGGGGCGCTCGCCCCCCACATGGTGATTGCGGGCACCGCCCTGCTGGTCCTGCTCGCCGAGGCCTTCGGCCCCCCGGGCCGCAAGGGGTACCTGGCGTACCTGGGGCTGGCGGGGATCGTGGTGGCGGCGCTGCTCACGCCTTCCCTCTTCGGGCCCCAGCGCCTGGGGTTCTCGCGGATGCTGGCCGCCGACGGCTTTGCCGCCTTCTTCTACTTCGTGATCTACGTGGTGGGAGCGCTCACGCTGCTCCTCTCGGAGAGCTACCTGCGCTCCGAGCGGGCCGACCACGGGGAGTACCACGCCCTGGTGCTCCTGGCCATGGTGGGGATGATGCTGATGGCGGGGGCGACCCACCTGCTGGTGATCTTCCTGGGGCTCGAGACCATGAGCCTCGCCATCTACGCCCTGGCCGGGTACCTGCGCACCGAGCGGGGAGGGGAGGCGAGCTACAAATACTTCCTCCTGGGGGGCTTCGCCTCGGCGTTCCTCCTCTACGGCATCGCGCTCGTCTACGGCGCCTGCGGCACCACCCAGCTCCACGACGTGATGGCCCACTTCGCCCAGGTGCGGGGGCTCACCTCTTCGCCCATGGCGCTCATCGGGGTGGGGCTCATCGCCGTGGGCTTCGCTTTCAAGGTGGCGGCGGTGCCCTTCCACGCGTGGACGCCCGACGTGTACCAGGGCGCCCCCACGGCGGTGACCGCCTTCATGGCCACCGGGGTGAAGGCGGCGGCGTTTAGCGCCTTCGTCCGGGTCTTCGTCACGGCCTTCCCGAGCCTGCACGGGGAGTGGTCCGGGGCGCTCTGGGTCGTCGCGCTGCTCACCATGACCTTGGGGAACCTGGCCGCCATCGCCCAGACCGACGTCAAGCGGATGCTCGCCTACTCGTCGATCGCCCACGCCGGGTACCTCCTGGTGGGCCTCGTCGTGGGAACCCCCGAGGCGAGCTCGGCCATGCTCTTCTACCTGCTCGCTTACGCCTTCATGAACGTGGGGGCGTTCGCCTGCGTGATCATGGTGGGGAAGTTCGGGCAGGAGAACACGGGGCTCGACGCCTATGCGGGGCTGGGGTTCAAGTTCCCCCTCCTCGGGCTCGCCATGAGCGTGTTCCTCTTCTCCATGGCGGGCATCCCTCCCACCGCCGGCTTCATCGGGAAGTTCCTGATCTTCAAGGCGGCGGTGAACGAGGGGTACTACTGGCTCACGATCTTCGGGGTCCTGAACTCCGCGGCGAGCGTGTACTACTACCTGCGGGTGATCGTCACCATGTACTTCACCGAGGCGCCGGAAAAGCCTCTGGTGGAAGAGCTGCGCGGCGGCCCCTCCGCCACCCTGGCTACGGTGCTCGCGGGCATCGGGGTACTCTACCTGGGCGTGATCCCGGGAGCCATCGTGGACCTGGCCCGGGAAGCGGTGCGCTACCTGATCTGACAGTTTGGCCGACGTCGCAGGGACAAACGGCACAGGGCCCCGCGGGGCCCTGTGCCGTTCTTTCGCAGACCGGAGAAGCGGCAGGGCGCAGACCTACTGGAGCTTCGCGACCATCTCCTTCAGGTGCCAGACGCTGGTGCGCAGATTGTCGACGATGTCCAGGTAGAGGGAGGAGTGCTTGGGCTGGCACAGGCCCATCACCAGGCGCTCCTCGTGGGCCGTGGCGAACCGGCTGGCCTCCTGGCCGAGCTCTTCGCCGCAGGCCACCACGTGCTTCATGAGGACCGGGTTGAGGGTGACCACGATATCCCGCACGTGGGAGACGAGCTCCTGGGCCGTGCGAAAGACGTGGTTGAGCTCGGTGACCGCCTTGTCGGAGAAGAGGGTCCCCTCCCGGATCTTGCTGTGGACCGTGCGGACCACGTTCTCGACGCAGTCGCCGATGCGCTCGATGTGCCCCGCCAGGGCCACCAGGAGCTTGGCCGACTCCTTGTCCTCCTCCTTGGCCATGGCCTCGGCAAACGCCCGCTCGACCGCGTGGACCTTCTTGCCCAGGCGCTCCGCCTCTTCCAGGGGGGCCTTCCGGTGCTTCAGGAAGCCCTCGTGGGTGAGGCTGAGCATGCGCAACAGGTCCTCTGTGGCCTCGGAGAGCTGCTGCTGGTACCCGCGGAAGGCCTTGTCGATCTTCTTCATGGGGAACCTCCTCGATGCCTGTGCCCCTGCGGGCATTCGGTGACGCCGGCCCCGCGGCCGGGACCGGGCGGCTCGCTTCGCCTCGGAAGGGGGCTACTTATAGCAGCTCGGAGGCAGTGACGAAAGGCGGAGGTTGGGTCAGAATTCACCACCCAATCATGGGGCGGGTTCCGGGAGCCCCGGAGCGTAGCCCCGTGCCGCATCGACCGGTCGTCCAGAGGCGGTGGAAACCTCTAAAGCGAGGCGCACCGATTCCGTGAGGGGGCCCTCCTCGAGTTCACGCGGATTGCGGGGCGGAGCGCAGGGGCTCTCGGAACCCGCTGGCCACCCAGATGGCGGATCGCGGTGCCCCGGCCCCTTGCCCCGGGCGGTCGCCCTGGGGTACAAACCGGCCGATTCCCCCTACCTTTGACCATCGAGGTCTTCATGGACTACGCGAAGCTCCTGCTCCCCACCACGAGAGAAGATCCGGCCGAGGCCGAGGTGGTGAGCCACAAGCTCATGCTCCGGGCCGGCATGATCCGCAAGCTCGCGGCGGGCATCTACTCCTACCTGCCGGCGGGCCTGCGGGTGCTGCGCAAGGTGGAGCGGATCATTCGGGAAGAGATGGACCGGGCCGGCGCCCAGGAGGTGCTCTTGCCCGCGGTGCAGCCCGCGGAGCTCTGGAAGGAGTCGGGTCGCTGGGAGGTCTACGGCAAGGAGCTCCTGCGCCTGAAGGACCGGCACGAGCGGGACTGCTGCATCGGCCCCACCCACGAGGAGGTCATCACGGACCTGGTGCGCCGGGAGATCCGCTCCTACCGCCAGCTCCCCATGAATCTCTACCAGATCCAGACCAAGTTCCGCGACGAGATCCGCCCCCGCTTCGGCCTCATGCGGGGCCGCGAGTTCATCATGAAGGACGCGTACTCGTTCGACGCCGACAGCGCCGGCGCCGACGAGAGCTACCGGAAGATGGTGGACGCCTACGTGCGCATCTTCCAGCGGTGCGGGCTGGAGTTCGTGCCCGTGGAGGCCGACTCGGGCGCCATCGGCGGGAGCTTCTCCCACGAGTTCATGGTGCTGGCCGACTCGGGGGAGGACGCGGTGGCGGCCTGCCGCGCCTGCGGCTACGGGGCCAACGTGGAGAAGGCCGAGGTGCGGGCTCCCGAAGCCGGATCCGCTCCGGAAGCCGCGCCCCTCGAGGAGGTTGCCACCCCCGAGCAGCGCACCATCGGCGAGGTGAGCGCCTACCTCGGGGTGCCCCCCCAAGCGGTGGCCAAGACCCTCCTCTTCGAGACCGACCGGGGGACCGTGGCCGTGTGTGTGCGGGGCGACCACGAGGCGAACCCCGCCAAGGTGAAGAACCTCCTGGGAGCCAACACGGCCGAGCTGGCCGGCGAGGCGGCGGTGCGGGCCGTGACCGGGGCGCCGGTGGGATTCGCCGGGCCCGTGGGCCTGTCGGTGCCCGTGTACCTGGACCACGCCCTGCGGGGCGCGGGAGGGCTGGTGGTGGGGGCCAACCGCGGGGGGTTCCACTACCGCAGTGCCCTGGCCGGCCGGGACTTTCCCGTGGCCGGCTGGGCGGACCTTCGCGCCATCGAGGAAGGCGACCCGTGCCCCCGGTGCGGGGCGCCCGTCGCGGTGCGGCGCGGCATCGAGGTGGGGCACGTCTTCAAGCTCGGCACCAAGTACTCGGAGAGCCTGCGGGCCACGTTCCTCGACGCCCAGGGCGCGGAGCGCCCCCTGGTGATGGGGTGTTACGGCATCGGGGTGGGGCGCACCGCCGCCGCCGCCATCGAGCAGAACCACGACGCGGACGGCATCGTGTGGCCGGTTCCCCTGGCCCCCTGGGAGGTCGTGCTCCTCCCGCTCCAGGTCAAGGACGAGGCGACCCGGCAGGTCACCGGGGACCTCGCGGCGGCGCTCCAGGCCCAGGGCATCGAGGTGCTGGTGGATGATCGGGACGAGCGGCCCGGGGTCAAGTTCAAGGATGCCGACCTCCTGGGCATCCCCCTTCGGCTCACCCTGGGCGCCAAGGGCCTGGCCCAGGGCATGGCGGAGGCGCGGGAGCGCAAGACCCGCGCCGAGCACCGGGTGCCCCTCGGGGAGGCGGCGGCGTGGGCTTCCGCGTGGGTCAAGGAGCGGCGCACGTGACCGCCCGCGAGAGGCTCATCTTCGCCCTGGACGTGGCCACCGCGGGGGAGGCGCAGGGGTGGGTGCGGCGCCTGGACGGCGAGGTGGGTGCGTTCAAGGTGGGTCTGGAGCTCTTCGTCTCCCAGGGACCCACCCTGGTGCGGGATCTCGTGAACCGGGGCTCCCGCATCTTCCTGGACCTCAAGCTCCACGACATCCCCGCCACCATGGCCGGCGCCGCCCGCATGGCGGGGGGGCTCGGTGCCTTCCTCGTCAACGTGCACGCCCTGGCGGGCGCCGAGGGGATGGCCCGGGCCGCCGAGGCGGCGCGCAAGGGTGCGCAGGCGGCGGAGCGACCCGAGCCCAAGGTCCTGGCCGTCACGGTCCTCACCAGCCACGGCCCGGCCGATCTGGAGGCCGTGGGCATCGCCGGTCCGGCCTCGGAAGCGGTGCTTCGCCTGGCGGCCCTGGCCCGCAGCGCCGGTCTCGACGGCGTCGTGGCCTCGCCCCTGGAGGCGTCGGCCATTCGCAAGACGTGGCCCGAGGCGCTCATCGTGACGCCGGGGGTGCGCCCGGCGGGGTTCGACCTCGACGACCAGAGCCGCATGGATACGGCGGCGGGCGCCCTGGAGGCGGGAGCCGACTACCTGGTGGTGGGCCGGCCGATCCGGATGGCCCCCGACCCCGTTGCCGCCGCGCGGGCGCTGGCGGCCGAGATGGAGGGGGCGGGGAAGGCGCCGAAACGCAAGCGCAGGCGCTAGGGTCCGGGAATGAGCGCTTCCGAATGGGTGTACGGGCGCCGGACGGTGGCGGAGCACCTGGCGGCCTCCCCCGAGACCTGCCGGGAGCTCCTGGTGGCCCGGGAGGGTTCGGGGCCGGAAGAGGTGCTCGGGGCGGCCCGAGATCTGGGGCTCCCCGTGCGGCAGGTGCCGCGCAAGCTCCTCGACGAGCTCTCGGGCCGGGGCAACCACCAGGGGGTGTGCCTCGAAGTCGGCGGGTGGCGGTACGCCGCCCTCGAGGAGCTCATGGGCCGGGCGCGGGAGCCGGGGCGCCTGCCCCTCATCGTCGCCGTGGACTGCGTGCAGGATCCCCGCAACCTCGGAGCGGTTCTGCGGGTGGCGGACGGCGCCGGCGCCGCGGGGGTCGTCCTTCCCAAGGACCGCGCCGCCGGCCTGAGCGCGGCGGTGGCCCGCACCGCCTCCGGCGCCCTGGCCTCGGTGCCCGTGGCCCGGGTGGTGAACCTGGCCCGGGCCCTGGATGAGCTGACGGCCGAGGGCTTCGAGGCGGTTGCCGCGTCGGATCACGGTCCCGAAGACCTCTACGCGGCCGTTGCGCGGTTCCCCTGCGTCGTGGTCCTGGGGGGGGAGCACCGGGGCATCCGGCCCAACGTCCTGCGGCGGTGCTCCCGCGCCGTGTCCATCCCCATGGCGGGCCAGGTCTCCAGCCTCAACGTGGCCGTGGCATGCGGCGTGCTGCTCTTCGAATGGCGCCGGCAGTACCGCGCCCGAACTGGGTAGCCTTTCGGAGCCGGGCCCCGGGGGAGCCGTGGCGCGGTTCCCGCCGGCCTTGCCGCGTCCTCGGGAGACCTGTCGCAGACTCCGCAAACCGCACCGGAGCGGGGCCCGCGGCAGGGTGCCGATCCACCGCTTAGAGCCACCCCTCCGCATGCCGGCGGTCTGGTTGCCGGGCGCGCTTTCGATACACCCCCAGGCTTGTCCCGTGCCCCTTGGGAACCCCGGCGGCGGACGGACCCGGGGCAGACCTTCGCCGGGTGGACGGCAGCTTCCTCCGGCACGCGGGAAGCGCGGCGGCGCGGACCGTTTGGCTCGAAGCCGTGCGCCCGACACGGCTGCGGTTGGGCGAAGAAAGGACACTCGCAGCGCCCATGGTCGAACCGGCCCTCATCCTCCTCGTCACGGGGTTTCTCGTGCTGGCCAGCATCCTGGCCAGCCGGGTTTCCGACCGGCTCGGGGTGCCCACGCTGATCGTGTTTCTTGTCATCGGCATGCTGGCGGGTTCGGACGGGCCCGGCGGCATCCACTTCGACAACGCCCAAGCCGCGAACCTGGTCGGCACCGTCGCGCTGGCCTTCATCCTGTTCTCCGGCGGGCTCGACACGAACCGGCGCATCGTCCAGCCGGTCCTTGGACGCGGCATCGTCCTCGCCACGCTGGGCGTGGCTATGACCGCTGTCCTGGTGGGACTGTTCGCGTGGGCCGTTCTCGGCCTTCCTCTCCTGACGAGCCTCCTACTCGGCTCGATCATCTCCTCCACCGACGCGGCTGCCGTGTTCAGCGTGCTTCGAAGCCGCGGAGTGAGCCTGAAGGGCAACCTCAAGCCGCTGCTCGAGCTCGAGTCGGGCAGCAACGACCCCATGGCGATTTTCCTGACGGTGGGCATCACGCAGTTGGTGACCGTGGCCGGGTTCCAGTGGCCCCAACTCGTTCCGACCTTCGTCCTCGACATGGGGCTCGGAGTCCTGCTGGGAATCGGTGCGGGAAGAGTCGCAGCCCTGGTCTTCAACCGCATCGGCCTGGATTACGAGGGGCTCTATCCCGTCTTGAGCATGGGCTTCGTGCTCGTCACGTTCGGCGCCGCAGAATTCGTGGATGGGAACGGCTTCCTCGCGGTGTACTTGTGCGGCGTCATGCTCAATGGCGCAACCTTTACGCACAAGCGGTACATGATGAAGTTCCACGACGGGTTGGCCTGGCTGATGCAAATCGCGCTGTTTGTCACGCTGGGCCTGCTCGTGTTTCCTTCGCGGCTGCCGGAGATCGCGGCGACGGGGCTTCTGGTGGCGTTCTTCCTGATGTTCGTAGCCCGGCCGGCGGCGGTGGTCGTCGGCCTGGCGGGCAGTGCGTTCGACTGGCGCGAGCGCATGCTCGTCTCGTGGACCGGGCTCCGCGGGGCGGTCCCGATCGTGTTGGCCACGTTCCCCCTGATGGCCGGGGTGGAGCACTCCGGCGCGATCTTCGACGTGGTGTTCTTCACGGTCCTCACGTCCGTGCTGATCCAAGGAACGCTCCTGATGCCCGTGGCCCGCCTGCTGAAGGTGGACGAGCCCCTGGCGGCGCGCCCGTCGTTCTCCCTGGAGCTCGAACGCTTTGGGCAGGCGCAGGGGGAAACCCGCGAAATCGAGGTGCTGCCCAACACGGCGGCCGCGGGCCGAACGATCGCCGACCTCGACATCCCCCCCAATGCCCTGATCCTTCTGATCGGGCGGGGGGACGGCTATGTCGTGCCCAGGGGTCAGACGCGCATTCAACCCTACGACACCCTGCTGCTCTTCGGCGACCCCTCTTCCCTCAGGGACGCCGATGCCGCCGTGCTCTCGCCACGGCCCATGGTCCGGAAGCGCGAGGCCCTCGACGACCCCCTGGCGATGCTGCCCATGACCACCGAAGGAAAGTACTTGTCGAAGCAGGTGGTGGTCCTGGGCTACGGGCGCGTCGGCAGGCGGGTCTGCCAGGCGCTCGAGGCACGGGGCATCCCCTTCGTCGTCGCCGATCAGAACCGGGAAATCGTGCAACAGCTGCGCGACCGGGGCATCCCGGCGGTGACCGGCGACGCGGCGGACGCCATGACGCTGGCGCAGGCCCACGTCGCGCGCGCGTCCATTCTGGTCATCGCCACGCCCGACACCTTGAAGGTGCGGCAGATGGTGGAGATCGCCAGACAGCTCAACCCGTCCATCGAGATCATCATTCGGACGC
The DNA here is from genome assembly GCA_040756475.1 of Thermodesulfobacteriota bacterium. Classification (NCBI taxonomy): domain Bacteria; kingdom Pseudomonadati; phylum Thermodesulfobacteriota; species Thermodesulfobacteriota bacterium. The sequence goes on along the minus strand of JBFLZB010000142.1, from coordinate 2,323 downwards.
ACAGCGAGATGGAGGCCTCCTTCCTGAAGCAGGAGGACGCGGGCACGGTCCTGCTCGGCGAGGAAGAGCTCGCCAAGAGCATCATCCGGCTCTTGCTGGAGCGCCTGCGCGCGGAGCCGGACGTGGTCGAGCCCCCGGCGCCCCCGGCAGGTTCCCGCGCCTTCCTCCTGGATGTCGCCCCCCTGCCGCGCAGCGGTGGCCCATCCCGGAGCTCCTGACCCCGGCGGTGGGCGGGCGCAAGCTTCGAGGCCACCCCTGCCGCCGCACGGCAGCCGCTCCGGACCTGCGGCAGGTCGGGAGCACACCCCCCGTGGACACCTGCCCCTGGTCGGGTCGGCGTCCGGCTCCAACGGGGAGGTGGCCTGCGGCGCGGTCTGCTGCGAGCTGCGCCCCTGCATCCGCCTCGCCGGAGGCGATGTCCCGGTATCCACCACCAAGTCTTGGGGCGGGGTCCGGGAGCCCCGGAGCGCAGCCCCGTGCCGCCTAGACCGATCCGCGGCCGCTCGGGAGAAACCGGTGAGGTTCGGCGCACTGACTCGCCAGGATACGCTGATTCCGAACACCGCGGATTGCGGGGCGGAGCGCAGGGGCTCCCGGACCCCGCTCGCCACCGAGGTGGTGGATCGGGTCATCCTTTTCTCCTTGACACGCTCTGGCCCATTCGCTAGCATCCCCTCTCCTTCCGCCCGAGGGGGTAGGTTTGGCTTGCGCCAGCACCTCGCGCCGGGGGTATCGGGCTGGCGTAGCTCAATTGGCAGAGCAGCTGATTTGTAATCAGCAGGTTGCGGGTTCGAGTCCCATCGCCAGCTCCACGGGTGCATCCATCCGTGGTGGGGTTCCCGAGTGGCCAAAGGGAGCAGACTGTAAATCTGCCGGCGCAGCCTTCGGAGGTTCGAATCCTCCCCCCACCACCATCCGAGTTCTCCGCGGGAGTAGCTCAGTTGGCTAGAGCGTCAGCCTTCCAAGCTGAGGGTCGCGGGTTCGAGCCCCGTCTCCCGCTCCAAGACGCGCTGTTCGTCCCCTTCGGGGGAGGCGGGCCCACGTAGCTCAGTCGGCAGAGCACTTCCTTGGTAAGGAAGAGGTCACCGGTTCAATTCCGGTCGTGGGCTCCATGTGTTGTACCCGTTGCGTCCCGGTTGGCGCCCCGGCCGGGAGGTTTCTGTTTTCCGCCGATCCGAAGAGAGGAGTGGAACGATGGCCAAGGAAACCTTCAAGCGAACCAAGCCCCACGTGAACATCGGGACGATCGGGCACGTGGATCATGGGAAGACGACCCTGACGGCGGCGATCACCAAGGTGTTGTCGAACAAGGGGTTTGCGAAGTTCACGGCGTTCGACGAGATCGACAAGGCGCCCGAGGAGCGCGAGCGCGGCATCACCATCGCCACCGCGCACGTGGAGTACGAGACCGACAAGCGCCACTACGCGCACGTGGACTGCCCGGGCCACGCCGACTACATCAAGAACATGATCACGGGTGCGGCGCAGATGGACGGGGCGATCCTGGTGGTGAGCGCGGCGGACGGCCCGATGCCCCAGACCCGGGAGCACGTGCTGCTGGCGCGGCAGGTCAACGTGCCCTACCTGGTGGTGTATCTCAACAAGGTCGACATGGTGGACGACCCGGAGCTTTTGGAGTTGGTGGAGCTGGAGGTGCGCGAGCTCCTGAGCAGCTACGAGTTTCCCGGGGACGACACCCCGGTGGTGAAGGGCAGCGCGCTCAAGGCTTTGGGGTGCGGGTGCGGCAAGCCCGAGTGCGCCGACTGCAAGTCGATCTTCGAGCTGATGGACGCGGTGGACAGCTGGATACCGGAGCCGCAGCGCGACAAGGACAAGCCGTTTCTGATGCCTGTGGAGGACGTGTTTTCGATCTCGGGTCGGGGCACGGTGGCCACGGGCAGGATCGAGCGGGGCATCGTCAAGGTGCAGGACGAAGTGGAGATCGTGGGGTTCACCCCGACGACCAAGACCGTGGTGACGGGGGTGGAGATGTTCCGCAAGCTCCTGGACCAGGGGGAGGCGGGCGACAACGTGGGGGTGCTGCTGCGCGGGGTCAAGCGCGACGACGTGGAGCGGGGGCAGGTGCTGGCCAAGCCCGGCTCGATCACGCCGCACAAGAAGTTCAAGTGCGAGGTGTACGTGCTGTCGAAGGAAGAGGGTGGGCGGCACACGCCGTTTTTCAACGGGTACCGGCCGCAGTTCTACTTTCGGACGACGGACGTGACGGGGGTGTGCACGCTGCCGGAGGGCACGGAGATGGTGATGCCCGGGGACAACGTGCGCATGGACGTGGAGCTGATCACGCCGATCGCGATGGAGGAAG
>JBFLZB010000141.1 GCA_040756475.1 Thermodesulfobacteriota bacterium | reverse complement strand
TGGCACTGCTGCTGTGCCTTCCCCTGGGAGCGCTCCTCGGCGGGGAGTGGCGCCCAGGGGGTTTCCCCCCGCGGGCCTGGGCAGGTGAGTCCTTCCGCATCCTCCACCCGGGGGACGACAGCGCGCGGGGCGGCACCTCCGGGTGGCTCGTGGTCCAGGCTCCCTCCCCGCCCCAGGTCACCGTCGACGGCCTTTCGGCCGGGGACCCTCGGAGCGAAGGGGATGCGCACCACTGGAGGCTCCAGGGACTGCGCCCCGAGGGCTCCCGGGTCACCGTGCGCCTGGGCGCCCAGGAAAAGCACCTCACCGTCCGGGGCCGCTCGGCGTCGCCCGTTCGGTTCCACGCCGATCCGGCCCCGGCCTGCGCCGAGTGCCACACCCTGGCTCCGGGCGGCTGCACCGGTTGTCACCGCTGGCCCGGGGGCAGCCACGAGCCGGTCCTGGCCGAGGGATGCGTGCGTTGCCACGAGCCCCCGGAGTGGCGCCCGCGGGACCTTGCCGCGGTATGCGGGGAGTGCCATCCCGCCCATGCGGGCGGCAAGCACCCCCGATTGCGCCACCCCCTGACCTCGCCCCGCGACCCCTTGCGGCCGGGGCGGCCCATGGAGTGCGTCTCGTGCCACGACCCCCACGGCCCCCGCTGCCTGGGGTGCCTGAGCCGGGGCGAGCTGCGGGAGTGGTGCAAGGAGTGCCACGGGTCCCCGTGATGCCGGAAGGACGGCCGAAGGGCCTGGAGCGGGGCACCGTGCACCTGCCGGGGGGACCGGAAACGGGGGGAGCGTCCCCGGGGCGAGACCAAGAGGCGGCGGGAAGGGAAAGTGGGATGCACGGCGGCGTCACCGAAACGGAAGGCGGCAACCCGAGACCTGGCTTCCTCCCTGCGCCTACCCGGAACCGCCGGGGCGGGGCGGGGCCGGGACCACGGGACACCCGAGGGGGGCCGTGGGAGCACTCGCCGCGGCGGCTGGTGGGGCTGGTGGCCCTGGCGGCCTTCGCCACCGAGCTCGCCATCATGGTCTTCCTCTACACGGTCTTCCCCTCCATCCCCCACTGGGCGGAGGCGGGCCTCGACGCCGCCCTCCTGGTCGTCCTCCTCTCTCCCGCGCTCTACACCCTGGTGGTGCGGCCCATGCGCCTCCAGATCGAGGAGCGGCGCGACGCGGAAGCCGTGGCCCGGGCCAGCGAGCAGCGCTACCGGCGCTTCCTGGAAGAAGCGGCCGACGGCATCATCCACTTCGACGATCGCGGCCGGCTGCGCGACGTCAACGGGGAGGCGTGCCGGATGCTCGGCTATGGCTGCGAGGAGATGCTGGGGCTAGGGGTGGAGGACCTCCTGGTGCTCGAGGTGCCGGGAGTCCCGTCCCCGCTGCTGGCAGAGCTCCAGCAGGGCCGGATCGTGGTGGAGCGCCGGGAGGTGCGGCGCAAGGACGGAGCGTGGATCGTCGTGGAGGCGCGGCTGAAGCGGGTGGGCCCGGGCGTGTACCAGGTGATCTTCCGCGACGTCACCGAGCGGGACCGGCTCCAGCAGTCGATCCTTCGGTCCCGGGATCTCTACGTGCAGATGTTCGATGCCATCCCCAACCCGGTATGGCGGGCCGATGCCGCCGGGAGCTGCGACTACTTCAACCGGGCGTGGCTCGGCTTCACCGGGCGCACCATGGAGGAGGAACGGGGCGACGGGTGGACCCGGGGCATCCATCCCGAGGATCTGCCGCGCTGCCTCGAGATCCGGCACGAGGCCTTCGCCGCCCGGCTGCCCTTCGAGCACCAGTTTCGTCTGCGTCACCACTCGGGGGAGTACCGCTGGGTCGTGGACGTGGGGCGCCCCTTCGAGGATCTGGACGGCGCCTTTTCCGGGTTCGTGGGGGCGTGCTTCGACGTGACGGGGCAGCGTGGCCGGGGCGGAACGGACCGGCGCAGCGCGGACCGCTTCCGAAGCCTCTCGGCCTACCTGGAAAAGGTGCGCGAGGAGGAGCGGGGACGCATTTCCCGCGAGATCCACGACGACCTGGGGCAGTCCCTCACGGCCCTGCGGATCGAGCTCTCGCTCCTCGCCGAGAACCCCGGGGCGGCCGAGCGGCTGGGCGAGCGGGTCCGGCCCCTGCGCGACCTCACGGACCGGACGATCCGCACGGTGCAGCGCATTGCGGCCGAGCTTCGGCCCGGTATCCTCGACGACCTGGGCCTGGCGGCCGCCGTGGAGTGGCAGGCCGGGGAGTTCGCAAAGCGCACGGGGATCCCCTGCCGCTGCCGGGTGCCCGAGGAGGAGCCGGCCATCGCGCCCCACGCCGGCACCGCGGTCTTCCGCATCTTCCAGGAGGCCCTCACCAACGTGGCCCGCCACGCGGGAGCACGGTCCGTGGAGGTGGCGCTGGGGGTCGAGGGCGAGCTCGCCCGGCTCAGGGTCGCCGACGACGGCGCCGGCATCACGGAGGAGCAGGTCAAGAGCCGGACGTCCATGGGCCTCTTGGGCATGCGGGAGCGGGCCGCCCTCCTCGGAGGCAGGGTCACGGTCAGCGCGGGCGCGATGGGCGGGACGGTGGTGGAGGCGAGGATTCCCCTGAGACCCCAGGAGGAGAGAGCATGATCCGCGTCCTCATCGTCGACGACCACGCCGTGGTGCGCGAGGGCATCAAGCACATCGTGGACGCGACCCAGGACATCGAGGCCGCGGGCGAGGCCTCCGGCGGCCAGGAGGCCCTGGCGCTGGCGGCGAAGGAGGAGTTCGACGTCGTCCTCCTGGACATCGGCATGCCCGGCCGCAGCTGGCTCGACACCCTACACCAGTTCCAGGCGGAGCACCCGCGCGCGGCGGTGCTCATCCTGAGCGTGCACCCCGAAGAGCAGTACGCCCTGCGGGCCCTTCGGGCGGGAGCCGCCGGCTACCTGAACAAGGCCGGCGCGCCCGAAGAGCTCGTCCAGGCCATCCGTACGGTCTTCCGGGGTCGCAAGTACGTGACCCCGGCCCTGGCCGAGGTGCTGGCGGGCGCCGTGGGGAATGCCGGGGAGCGCCCCGCCCACGAGCGCCTCTCCGACCGGGAGCACGAGGTGCTGTGCATGCTGGCCTCGGGCCACCCGGTGGGAAAGATCGCCGAAGACCTGTGCCTGAGCCCAAAGACCGTGAGCACCTACCGCACCCGCCTGCTCCTCAAGCTCGGCGCCAAGAGCAACGCCGAGCTCACCCACTACGCCCTCCGGCACGGCCTGATCGACCTCTCCGGCTCCTGACCCCCACCTCCTGCCGCACGGGTGCCCTTCCCCCACGCCCCCCGCGGGGAAGGGGGTTCTGTTTCGATCCGTGTGGGTTCGCGTAGCCGCTGAGCTCGGGAATACGGCTGGTTCACCCGTAGGGGCGCACAGCGTGCGCCCGCCCTCGGGCCCACCCCGAACCCGCCGGGCGCACGCTGTGCGCCCCTACCCGCCCGGACCCTGGGGTTGGCTTCCCCGTGGGCCGACCCACACGATCCGAAAGCGAACCCTCCTCCGGAATCGCCCTTGAGGACCTCCCGCCCATCCCAGGCCCTCTCGACAGACCCCGCCCGAACCCGCGCAGCGGGGCCTTCCTTCCCCTGTAGGACAAACACCGACAGGCACACGGGAGCCCGGACTACGAAGAAACAGGACCCGTCCGACGCAAGAGTCGTCCGGGGACTACAGGCTGCCTCGGAGCGCGGTGCTACGGTTCGCACCATCGGATCGAAGGCGCTGGAAGGGGGGGAAGGAGGCCGCCGCTTCTTGAACGCGCTCATCGTAGACGACAACCCGGTGTTCCGCGACGTGCTGCGGTCGATCCTGTGCACCTGGTTGCCCGGGCTCCAGATTTGCGAAGCCGGGAGCGTGGCGGAAGGGTACGCCCGCTTCGTGGAGCAGGGGCCCGGAGTGGTCTTCGTCGACATCGGCCTGCCCGACGGCAGCGGGCTGGAGCTCGTAAAGCGCATCAAGCAAGAGGCCCCCGGCACCACGGTGGCCGTCTGCTCGAACCACGAGGAGCCGGCCTACCGGGAGGCCGCCCACGCCTGCGGTGCCGACTGCTTCCTCGGGAAGAGCACCCTCGACGGGAGCCGGGTCGCCGCGGTGGTACGTCGGGCCCAGGAGGCAAGAGCGGCGGGATCGGGTTCTCCCCGCGCGGCAGATGTGACGCCAGAGGCCCGGCCAACGGAGCCGTGGAAGCCGTGAGGTGCACACAGGAGATCCGGGGAGGAAGAGGAGGAGCGCATGGAGCACCGAGGGTTCATGGTCGTGGCGAAATCACTGCAAGCGGGAGGAGGCAGCTCATGAGGAGACCTACGTGGCAGGTAGCGTTGTTTCTCTGGTTGGCGGCCGCCCTGGTCCTGGGCGGCGTCGACTGGGCCGGCGCGCAGCAGAAGGAGCCGCCGGGACAGGTGAAGAAGCAATCCAAGGTGACGCAGGCCGAACGGCAGGCCGCGGCGGCGCGCAAGTTGCAACAGGGCGCGTTGAACCCCTTGATGGTAGAGGCGGCGCCCGTCGCAGCGGCCATGGCGATGCCGGGCGATGCGCCGTACTACTTCAGCCACCCGAACTACGCCAACAGCCCGTTGCCGATGATGCAGGGCGCGGTCATTTCGGTCGGCAATCCGCTGCAGGATCGCGGGTATGCTTCGGACTTTCCCGTGGGCGTTGGGGAGTTGGCGCCGGTGTTCGTAGTCGTGCCGGCTGCGCTGCCCGACGGCATGGTGCAGTCGTTCCAGACCTGGAACCAGGCAGACCCGGCCGGGAGTCCCTTCCCCTCGGCGGGCAACCTGTTCCACGCCTACGTGTTGCGCCCGACGGGCGCTCCCAATGAGTACACGGTGGTCTTCGACAGCGGGCTCTTGACCGTGCCCGCGTTGGCCGATCCGGCGGTGAGCGAGATCGCCACGTTCGGCGTGGCGAACCTGGCCGTCCAAGCAGGCGATGTGCTGGCGTTCTATGGCCAGGGCATCCCAGTGGACACGGGCTCGGGCGCCGATGCCCTGAGCTACCCCGCGCCGACCCCGCCGCTGCAGGACTCGACGATTACCCTCGGCAGTGCAGAGTTTCCCGTCTTTCCCCAGGCGCGCACCTACTCCTTTGCGGCGCAGGTGCTCGACCTGTCCGGTCAGAACACCGTGATTTCAGGCGGCATGCGCAAGTTCGTCAACGAGCTGCCCGGCCTGGGTGCCGGCGCGGCCAACAACCTCGGCCAGTTCATCTCGGTTGCCGTCCCGGACCAGACGACCTACCCGGGCTCCGACTATTACGAGATCGCGGTGGTCGAGTTCACCAAGCAGATGCACCAGGACCTGCCGCCCACGAAACTGCGCGGCTATGTGCAGTTGGAGACGCCGCTCGTCCAAGGCGACCACTTCGACCTGGGGAACGGACACTTTGCAGTGGCCCCCCCCCAGTATCTCGGAGCTGCCATCGTCGCCCAGAAGAACCAGCCCGTGCGGATCAAGTTCTACAACCTGCTGCCCACGGGCATGGGCGGAAACCTCTTCATCCCGGTCGACACCACCGTGATGGGCTCTGGCATGACTGCCACGGGTCACGAGGCGATGGAGATGATGGACCCGGCGATGCTCGACCCGCAGGTGCCCATGTGCAGCGAGCCGGATTCGATGATGAAGGCCGAGATGGTGGCGCAAGGGCTCTGCTACGCCGAGAACCGGGCCACCTTGCACCTGCACGGCGGCATCTCTCCGTGGATCTCGGACGGCACGCCCCACCAGTGGATCACCCCGGCCGGCGAGGCGACGCCCTACCCCCAGGGTGTCAGCGTGCGGCCCGTGCCGGACATGGATGACTCCGGCGACCCCGCCGACGGCATCATGACCTTCTACTACACCAACCAGCAGAGCGCCCGGCTCATGTTCTACCACGACCACGCCTGGGGCATCACCCGTCTCAACGTCTACGCGGGCGAGGCCGCGCCCTACATCATTCAGGACGCGACCGAGCAGGCGCTGGTGGATGGGGGCATCATCCCGGGGCCCGAGGCGACCATCCCCCTGGTCGTGCAGGACAAGACCTTCGTACCCCCGATGGATCAGCTCATGATGCAGGACAACACCTGGGACGTGGCCCGGTGGGGCGGCGAGGGCAGCTTGTGGGTGCCCCACGTTTACTCCCCCGCCCAGAACCCGGGAGACAGCTCGGGGGTCAACGAGTACGGCCGCTGGGCCTATGGTCCCTGGTTCTGGCCGCCCACCAGCGGCATCACGTACGGGCCGATCGACAACCCCTACTTCGACCCGGCCTGCGACCCGGACGTGCAGTGGTGCGAGCCGCCGCTGATGCCCGGCGTGCCCTACAACTCGATGGGCATGGAGTCGTTCAACGACACGCCAGTCGTCAACGGCACGGCCTACCCGACGCTCACGGTGGATCCGAAGACGTACCGCTTCCGCGTGCTGAATGCCGCGAACGACCGGTTCTTCAACCTGTCCCTGTACCAGGCGATCGACGCCAACGGTGTGCTCTGCGATGCCAACAACCCCAATCCCGCGCCTGAGAACACGGGCGTGGCCTGCACCGAGGTGGCCCTGAACCCCGCCGAAGTGGCGGCCGCTCTGGAGGACGCCACGATCTTCCCGACCCCCTTGCCCGGAACCGAGGGGCCGAGCTGGATCGTGATCGGTACCGAGGGCGGCTTCCTGCCGTCGCCCGTGGTCGTCCCGGCGCAACCCACCACCTGGGTGAACGACCCCACTGTGTTCAACGCCGGCAACGTCGATCAGCACTCGCTGCTGGCCGCCCCGGCCGAGCGGTTCGACGTCATCGTGGACTTCTCGCAGTTCGCGGGCCAGACGCTCATCCTCTACAACGACGCCCCCGCTGCGTTCCCTGCGCGCGATCCACGTTATGACTACTACACCGGCAACGGGGACTACCGCGATACGGGCGGGGCGTCCTCGACGCTGCCCGGCTACGGCCCGAACACCCGCACCGTCATGCAGATCAAGGTTGCACCCGCGGCTCCTGCCCCCGCCTTCGACTTGGCCGCGCTCGAGAACGCCTTCGCGCACCAGGCGGATGGAAGCGGCGTGTTCGAGAGCGGGCAGCACCCGATCGTTGTCGGGCAGGGCGCCTACAACACCGCCTACGGCACCTCTTTCCAAAGCAACGGCCCAAGGGCAGGCCTGGTGCAGATCTTCGACACCTCGCTGACCTTCGACACGCTGGCGGGCGTGCAGCTCACCATGAACCTCAAGCCCAAGATGATCCAGGACGAGATGGGCGAGGCCTTCGAGCTGTCGTACGGGCGCATGAGCGGCTTCCTGGGGGTGGAGACCCCCAACGCCCAGGCGGGCCTGCAGAACATGATCCTGCACCCGTATACCTACCCGCCGGACGAGGTCCTCGACGGGATCGAGCTGCCTCCGGGCGTCGAGCTCGAGCCCATCGCGGCAACCGATGACGGCACGCAGATCTGGAAGTTCACCCACAACGGCGTGGACACCCATCCGATCCACTTCCACCTGTACGATGTGCAGCTGCTCAACCGGGTCGGCTGGGACGGCATCATCCGCAAGCCGGATCCGACCGAGCTCGGCTGGAAGGACACGGTCCGCATCAGCCCGCTGGAAGACACCATCGTCGCGATGCGGCCGCTCATCCCGCGCATCCCCGAGGAGTGGGGCGGGCTGCCCAACAGCATCCGCCTGCTCGACCCGTCGATGCCCGAGGGCATGTACCTGGAGGGCGCCAACACGGCGCAGCGGGAGGCGGCCGGCCTGCCGCTCTTCGCCTTCAACCCCGACGGCGAGCCCGTCGACATCGTGAACCATTACGTCAACTTCGGCTGGGAGTATGTGTACCACTGCCACATCCTCAGCCACGAAGAGATGGACATGATGCACGCCCAGGTCGTCGGCGTGGCTCCCGCGGCGCCCACCGGGCTGACCTTCACAAAGGCCGGGAACGGCAACAACCGGCGCTACGAGCTCGCTTGGACCGACAATTCGAAGAATGAGACGGCCTTCGTCATCGAGCGCTCCAGCAGCGCAACCGGCCCTTGGGACCTCCTGGCCACGATCCCGTCCGACGCGCTGGTGGTCGGTCCGGGGATGGGCCAGCGGACCTACACGGACGTGATCGGCAACCCCAACAGGAACTACTTTTACCAGGTGTACGCGATCAACGTGGTCGGGGACACCTGGGACTACTCCAACCCGGCCTTCAACGAGATTCCACCGGGCGGCGGCTGGCCGACGCTGACGCTCGACTCGAGGGGAGGGACACCGGCGGCCACTACGGTGGCTCCTACCAACCTGACGGGAAGCGCTGTCGTGAAGAACAAGAACTTAGCGACGGTGTCCCTGAGCTGGACGGACAACTCCGTGAACGAGACCGGCTTCCTGATCCAACGGGCCTATGACCCCGGCTTCACGAGCGGCGTCGTGAACGCTACCGTCGGGGCAAACGTCACGACCTTCAGCCAGGCCGTGGCGCGCGGCACGACCTTCTACTACCGGGTCCATGCATTCACTGACACGACCCAGTCCGGCTGGTCGAACACGGCCATCGTGGCCACGCCGTAACTTCCAGATTCACTCGGGGGAGGGAGCAATCCCTCCCCCGACGTGTGTAGGGCATAATCCGCGGCGACCTTCGTAAGAACGTCGCGGCGATAGAGTCGCGAAACCAGGAAATTCCCCCGGAGGTTACCCAACACCCGGGGGGCCATCGCAAAAGGAGGCATGCACATGTGCCCACGAACGAAATGGTTGGCCGCAGCAGGGTTGGGCGCGATGCTGGCCCTCGGGGGCGGGGCGCCGGCGGGCGCGGCCTTGAGCCCGATCGAAGAACTCGGCAAAGCGCTTTTCTACGACGCGAGCCTGTCCGCGAACGGCACGCAGTCCTGCGCCGCGTGCCACGCGCCGGAGGTCGGATTCACCGGCCCGGATGCGGCGGTGAACGCCGCCGGCGCCGTATACCCGGGCGCCCTTGCGAACCGGTTCGGCAACCGCAAGCCCCCGGCGTCGGCCTATGCCGGCGACAGCCCGCTCCTCTACTTCGACGAGGAGGACGGGGGCTGGTTCGGGGGGATGTTCTGGGACGGCCGGGCCACCGGCTGGACTCTGGGCGATCCCCTGGCCGAGCAGGCCCAGGGGCCCTACCTGAATCCCCTGGAGCAGGCCCTGCCCAACGCCCGGGTGCTGTGCACGAAGGTCTGGAGCTCGGCCTATGCCGGGCTCTTCGAGGAGGTCTGGGGACCCGGCTCGCTCGACTGCGCCAGGGACACGAACGGCGTGTACGAGAGGATCGGGCGCTCCGTTGCGGCGTACGAGCGCAGCAGCGAAGTCAACCCGTTCACCTCGAAGTTCGACCTCTTCTGGGAAAACGCCCGGGCCGCCGGCAAGGACGTGACGAAGATCAAGTGCGGCACCGGCGGAGGCGGGGGCGGCATGGGCGGCGCCATGGGCTGCCCCAGCGGCGGCACCGACCCCAACCGATGGTCGGCGTTCCGAGGCCTGGGCCTCACCGACGCCGAGCTCCAGGGCCTGGCGGTGTTCAACGACCGGGCCGAGTGCTCCTCCTGCCACACCCTGGACCCCGGTCCCAACGGCTACCCCCTGTTCACCGACTTCGGCTACGACAACATCGGCACCCCGAAGAACCCGGAGAACCCCTTCTATGCCATGCCGCCCAAGTGGAACCCGGACGGCGCCGACTGGGTGGACTATGGCTTGGGAGGCTTTCTGCAGAGCGCCGGTTATGCTCCGGCGGTCTACGAGCCGGAGATGGGAAAGCACAAGGTGCCGACCCTTCGCAACGTGGACCTTCGCCCGTCGTCGGACTTCGTCAAGGCCTACGGGCACAACGGCTACTTCAAGTCTCTGGACGAGATCGTCTTCTTCTACCACTGGCGGGCCGCGATGGACGGCGGGATGTGCGGCGGCGGCATGGGAGGCGGGATGGGGTGCGAGGGCATGGCAAGCATGTTCCCTCCGCCCGAGGTGGACGCGAACCGCGCCGAGCTCCCCATGTTCCCCCGGCCGCAGGTGGACAACATCGTGACGTTCCTCAAGACGCTGTCGGACGGGTACTTCGAGAGGTAGGCGCTCCGGGGGAGGGCACGCCGGGCCTGCCTTCCTCGACGTGTGTCGGGGTCAAAGGCAACGCAAAATGGGGAGAACTCCCCATGGAGTAAAACGCATCCGTGTTTAGAATCGGCGGCCATGGCCGTTTCCGGCGCTCACATAACGAACAAGGAGGTGAAGCCATGCACAGATCGACAAGGTCTCTCGTCACGGCGGGGCTGGGAGCCCTGCTCCTTCTGGGCGGTGGGGTGGCAGCGCAGGCCGATTTGACTCCGATCGAGGAGCTGGGCGAAGCCCTCTTCCTGGATGCGGGCCTCTCGGCCAACCGCACCCAGGCCTGCGTCACGTGTCACGACCCGTCGGTGGGGTACACGGGGCCCGACTCCTGGGTGAACCTGGGCGGGGCCGTGATCGAGGGTGCCCTGGAGGGCCGCTTCGGCAACCGCAAGCCCCCGTCGGCGGCCTACGCCGGCGAGAGCCCCGTGTTGTACTACGACGAAGTCGAAGGGGCGTGGATCGGCGGGATGTTCTGGGACGGCCGGGCCACCGGCTGGACCCTGGGCGACCCCCTGGCCGAGCAGGCCCAGGGGCCCTTCCTGAACCCCCTGGAGCAGGCCCTGCCGGGCGCCCGCCAGGTGTGCATCCGGGTCGCCCAGTCGGACTACGCGGACCTCTTCGAGGCGGTGTGGGGGCCGAAGTCGCTCGACTTCGTCAAGGACGTGAACGGAACCTACGAGCGCATCGCCCGGTCCATCGCGGCCTATGAACGAAGCGCCGAGGTCAACCCCTTCACCTCGAAGTTCGACCTCTTCCTCGACACCCTGCGCGCCAACACCGTGGGCAAACGCACGAACGTCGACGCCCTCACCGCCATGGGCATTCCCATGGGCATGGGCCCCGGCGGGGGAGGCATGGGCAACGCGGCGAACAACCCGGCGCGCTGGGAGTACTACCGCGGCTTCGGTCTCACGGACCTCGAGCTCCAGGGGCTCGCGGTCTTCAAGGACCCCAACCGGGCAGACTGCGCGCGGTGCCATACCCTGACTCCCGGTTCGGCCGGCTACCCCCTCTTCACGGATTTCCGCTATCACAACATCGGCACGCCGAGGAACCCGGAGAATCCCTTCTATGCGATGCCCAAGAAGTGGAACCCGGACGGGGAGGACTGGGTGGACTACGGCCTCGGCGGCTTCCTGAAGGCTGCGGGTTTTCCGCCGGAGGTGTACGAGCCGGAGCTCGGGAAGTTCAAGACGCCCAGCGTGCGCAACTCCGACCTGCGCCCTTCGACGGACTTCGTGAAGGCTTACGGGCACAACGGCTTCTTCAAGTCCCTCGACGGCATGGAGGGAATCCTCCACTTCTACGCCTGGCGCGCCACGATGGACAACGGCGGCATGGGGCCCGGCATGGGCGGCGGAGGAATGGGGGGCGGCGGCATGGGCGGAGGAGGAATGGGCGGAGGCGGCATGGGAGGCGGTGGGATGGACGGCGGCATGGGGCCGAACCCGAACCTCTTCCCCCCGCCCGAGGTGGATCAGAACCGGGCGGACATGCAGCCCTTCAACTTCATGGTGGACGGCGACCGTCTGCTGGCCTTCCTCAAGACCCTCTCGGACGGCTATTTCCAGCGGTAGCGCCGAAGCACGCCGCCGGCACGTCTGGAGTGGGGGGGCCCCGGGAGGGGGC
>JBFLZB010000140.1 GCA_040756475.1 Thermodesulfobacteriota bacterium | reverse complement strand
GGGTCCCGGCGCCGGGGCTCGGCGGGGGGCCCCAGCCCGAGCCCGCCGTAATGGCCCGGCTCGCCGCCCGGTCCCTCCTGCTCGATGTGGCGAGCTTCGGCGGGCTCGCCGTTGCCGTGGGGGAGCGGGGTCACATTCTCACCTCCCGGGACCACGGGAACACCTGGACGCAAGCCCGCGTGCCGGTGCGCGCCCTCCTCACCGGGGTTCACCTCGTCGACGACCGGCAGGGTTGGGTCGTCGGCCACGACGGCGTCATTCTCCACACGGCGGACGGGGGGGAGACCTGGGAGCTGCGCCGGTGGGCACCGGAGGAAGAGAAACCCCTCCTCCACGTCTGGTTTCGCGACCCGGAGCGGGGATTCGCCGTGGGGGCCTATGGCCTGCTCCTCGCCACCCGCGACGGGGGGGCCACCTGGACCGAGGAGCCCCCCTCGGACGAGGAGTGGCACCTGAATCACGTGGCCGGCTCCCCCGCGGGAAGAATCTACCTCGCGGCCGAGGCCGGCAACGCGTACCGCTCCGACGACGGGGGGGAGACCTGGACCGCCCTGCCCTCTCCCTACGAGGGCTCGTTCTTCGGAGCCCTGCCCCTGGAGGGGGACGAGGTGCTGCTCTTCGGCCTTCGGGGCCACCTCTACCGCTCGGAAGATGCAGGAGAGACCTGGGAGCCGGTGGAGACCGGCACCGAGGCGAGCCTCACCTGCGGGCTCCGGCTCCGGAACGGGAGCGTTCGGGTGGCGGGACTCGAGGGCACGGTGCTGCACAGCCCCGACGGGAGACCGCCCTTCGTCCTCGACGCACACGAAGACCGCAAGGGCATCTCCGCCCTGGCCGAAGCGGCCGACGGCAGCCTGATCGCCGTGGGGGACTTCGGGGTGCGGGTTCTGGAACGGTAGGCAAGAGGGACGGGAATGGGTGCTTCCTCGGTAGTATCGGCGCTCGAGCGCCTGGTGTTCGCCCGCCGACCCCTGGTAATCGGGCTGTTTGCGGCGGTCACCGCGGTCATGGCGGTGTCTGCCACCCAGCTGCGGGTGGACGCCGGGTTTGCCAAGCTCTTGCCCCTCAAGCACGAGTACATGCAGACCTTCCTCCAGTATCGGGACGAGTTCGGGGGCGCCAACCGGGTGCTCATCGCCCTCATGGCACGGGAAGGCGACATCTACACCCCCCAGTTCTTCGACGTGCTGCGGGAGGCCACCGACGAGGTGTTCTTCCTTCCCGGGGTGGACCGCACGCGGGTCATGTCGCTGTTTACCCCCAACGTGCGGTTCACCGAGGTGGTCGAGGACGGCATCTCCGGGGGCAACGTGGTCCCGGACGACTTCCAGAACACCCCCGAGGACCTGGAGCAGGTCCGCAGAAACGTGCTCAAGTCCAACTACGTGGGCCGGCTGGTCGCCAACGACTTCACGGGCGCGATCATCAGCGCCGAGCTCTTGGAAGTGGACCCCAACACCGGGGAGAGGCTCGACTACATCGGCGTGGCGGCGCTGCTGGAAGAGAAGATCCGCCAGCGCTTCGAGAGCGACGCGGTCGACGTCCACATCATCGGGTTTGCCAAGGTCATCGGGGACATCACCGCGGGTGCCCGGCGGGTGGTGCTCTTCTTCGCGGTCACCTTCCTCATCACGGCGGCCCTGGTCTACGTGTACGCCATGCGGCCCAAGCTCGCCGTCCCGCCCCTGATCTGCTCGGTGGTGGCGGTGGTCTGGCAGTTGGGACTCCTCCCGCTCCTGGGCTACGGCATGGACCCCATGGGGATCCTGGTGCCGTTTCTGGTCTTCGCCATCGGGGTGAGCCACGGGGTCCAGATGGTGAGCGCCAACGGCGCCGAGGTGTACGACGGAGCCGACGGCTTCACGGCGGCAAAAAACAGCTTTCGCCGCCTCCTGGTTCCCGGCGGTATCGCGCTCGCCAGCGACACCATCGGCTTCATTACCATCCGCTTGATCGACATCCAAGTCATCCAGGACATGGCGGTGACCGCGAGCCTGGGGGTCGGCTCCATCATCCTCACCAACCTGGTCCTTCTGCCGGTGCTCCTGAGCTACATCCACTATGACGACGCCTTCCGGGAAAAGATGCGCGTGCGCTCCGAGCGGGTGAACCGGGGGTGGCGCAAGCTCGACTTCGTGACCCGGCGCGGACCCGCCGCGTGGATCCTCGCGGGGACGGCGGTCCTCTTTGCGTTCGGAGCGTGGAAGGGCTCGGACGTGAAGATCGGGGATCTGCACCGCGGGGTGCCCGAGCTGCGCGCCGAATCCCGCTACAACCGCGACAGCGAGGTCATCAGCGAGCGATTCTCCATCGGCGTGGACATCCTGACCGTCATCGTGGAGACCGTGCCCGAGGGGTGCGTCGACTACGAGGTCATGACCACGGTGGACCGTTTCGAGTGGCACATGCGAAACGTCGAAGGGGTGCAGTCGGTGGTGGGGCTGCCGGGGGTCGCCCGGGTCATCACCTCGGGTTGGAACGAGGGAAGCCTCAAGTGGCGGGAGCTGTCGCGAAACAAGCTGGTGCTGGTCCAGTCGGTCACCTACGTGCCCACCTCCACGGGGCTGCTCAACGCCGACTGCAGCGTGCTGCCGGTGCTCGTCTTCACCGAGGACCACAAGGCCGAGACCATCGACCGGGTGGTGGCGGCCGTCAAGGAGTACCAGGCGGCCCATGGCTCCGACCGGCTGAAGTTTCGCCTCGCCGCGAGCAACGTGGGCGTGATGGCCGCCACCAACGAGGAGGTCCGGGCCTCCCAGTTCCCCATCCTCCTCTACGTCTTCGGGGCGGTCATCGCGCTTTGCCTGGTCACCTTCCGGTCGGTGCGGGGCACCCTGTGCATCGTCATCCCCCTGGGCCTCGTATCGCTGCTGGCCTACGCCCTCATGGCGGCCCTGGAGATCGGCCTCAAGGTCTCCACGCTGCCGGTGGTGGCCCTGGGGGTCGGGGTGGGCGTGGACTACGGCATCTACATCTACAGCCGGTTCCGGGACCACCTGGACCAGGGGCTGCCCATCGGAGAGGCCTACTGGATGACGTTGCGGCGCACCGGCAACGGCGTGGTCTTCACCGGCGCCACCCTCGCCATCGGCGTCGCCACCTGGATCTTCTCGCCGCTGAAGTTCCAGGCCGACATGGGCGTGCTCCTCACCTTCATGTTCCTCCTGAACATGCTCGGCGCCATCGTGCTGCTGCCCGCGCTCGCCTGCTGGCTGCTGCCCGAAGGGAAACGGGAAACGGGCGGTCCGTAGGGGGAACCGGGGCGGGGTCCGGGAGCCCCGGCCATTGGTCAGGGCCCCGTACCGCATCGACCGATCCGCCACACCCGGGGGAAAGCGCTAAGGCGTGGGGCACCGGCTCCGCGAGGGACCTCTCGTCCAGTTGGCGCGGATTGCGGGGTCGCTCCCGCCCCTCCTGGGCTACGCGACACTCGCCCTTCCTGGCCAGCGGCGAAGCGCAGGGGCTCCCGGACCCCGCTCGCCACCCGGGAGGCGGATCGCGGCCCCATCCCCGTTTGACCTCCCGCCGCCGGCTGTGGTACCTAGAGTGCCCCCGCTCGGGCCCGCCGGAGGAACCCACAACTTGCCCGTTTCCCAAGCTCTCGAATCCAGGATGGAGCCCCTTCTCGGCGTAGAGGCCTGCGCCCGGGCCGCGGTAGAGGCCGGGGCGCGCCTTGCCGTGGGGTATCCGGGCACGCCGGCCACGCCGGCGCTGGAGTACCTGCTGGCCCACGCCCCCCAGGAGATGCGGGTGGAGTGGGCGGTCAACGAGAAGGTGGCGGTGGAGATCGCGGCGGGACACAGTTGGGCCGGTCAGCGCTCCTTCGTGGCCATGAAGATGTCGGGGCTCAACGTGGCCTCCGACGCCCTGCTCTCCATCGCCACCTCGGGCACCCGAGGCGGCCTGGTGATCTACGTGGGCGACGACCCGGGCATGCACTACGGCATGGTGGAGCAAGACTCGCGCCTGTGGGCGCGGCTGGCCAAACTCCCCATCGTCGAGGCGGGCACGCCCCAGGAGGGGCTGGACCTGACCCGTGCCGCCTTCCAGGTCTCGGAGCAGGCGGAGATCCCGATCCTGGTGCGCGGCACCAGCACCACCGCCAACACCCTGGCGGGAGTCGCCCTCGGCGAGCCCGAGCGGCTGCGCCGCCCCAGCCAGGTGCCCTTCGATCTGGACCGCTACACCAAAGCCGGGGCGGCCCGGTGCCTGCGCCAGCACGCCGACACCCTGCGGCGGCTGGAGAGGGCCGGGGAGCTCCTGGCCACCTGGAACCGCGAGGAGACGGGGAACTGCGACCTGGGAATCGTTGCTTCGGCTTCTGCCTGGGGGTACGTGGCGGAGGGGCTGGACCTCCTGCCCCACCGGCCCCACCTCCTGCGGATCGCGGTCATGAATCCCCTGCCCGACGCCGCCATCCTGCGCGTGCTCCAGCGCTCTACCCGCGTGCTGGTCGTGGAGGAGATGGAGCCGTACGTGGAGGAGAGGGTCCGTGCGCTGGCTTCCACCCTGCCCCGCCCTCCCCGGATCCTGGGAAAGCACGACGGCCTTCTCCCCCAGGTGGGCGACCTGGATCCCGACCTCGTGGCCCCGGCACTGCACACACTGGCCGGCGCAGCCCCCCCGGCCCCTGCGCAGGTTCCGGCTCGGCCCGAGACCCGGGGCCGCTGGGCGCCCCGCCAGCTCTCCTTCTGCCCGGGGTGCCCCCACCGCTCCACCTACACGGCGCTCCAGCAGGCCATTGCCCGCGCGGGCTTTTCCCGGGACGAGGTGGTGGTCAGCGGGGACATCGGGTGCACCATCCTGGGCATGAACCCTCCCCACGACCTGTGCCGCACCGAGGTGGCCATGGGCTCGAGCATCGCACTCGCCCAGGGGTTCGCCTACGCCGGGCTCGACCGGCCCGTGGTGGCAGCCATCGGCGACAGCACATTCTTCCACGCCGGCATCCCCGCGCTCCTCAACGCCTCGGCCCGGCGGGTGAACCTCACCGTGCTCGTGCTCGACAACGGCTGCGCAGCCATGACGGGGTACCAGCCGGCCCCGGGAAACTTCCGCGGCGAACCGGGCTCCGTGGCCAACGCCCTGAGCATCGAAGAGCTGGCTCGCGCCGCCCGCGTACGCAGGGTGCGCAAGACGCTGCCCTACTTCACCCGGCGCCTCACCCGCATCCTGGCCGACGCCCTGGTGTCCCCCGGGGTCAACGTGGTCATCGCCGAGGCGCCCTGCGTGGCGCGCCTGCCCCACCGGACCGTCATCCCCTACCGGGTTCGGCCCGAGCGGTGCGCGGGGCTGCCCGAGTGCTCCCCCAGCTGCATCGAGGCGGTGGGATGCCCAGCCATGGACCTGGACGAGGCCACGAACCGGGTCGCAATCGACGCCGTGCGGTGTCTCGGGTGCGGCCTGTGCGCCGCTGCCTGCCCGGAAAAGGCCATCCGCCGGGACCTCAAGGCCAGAAGGCGCGTGGGTTGAACCTCGACGTGGTCATTGCGGGCGTGGGCGGCCAGGGGGTGATCACCCTGGCTACCGTGCTGACGCGAGCCGCAGTCCGCGAGGGGTATGACGCGCATTTCACGGCCCAGTCGGGCCTGGCCCAGGTGGGCTCGCCGGTGCTCGCCCACGCGCGGGTGGGCTCTCCCGCCGGCCCCAGCCCCAAGATCCCCCGGGGTCGGGCGCACTTCGCCGTGGGCCTGGAGCGTTTGGAAGGGATGAAGCTCGCCCCCTACCTCTCGCCGTCGGGGCGGGCCCTGCTCTCGGACGAAGCGGTGCGGCCCTACGAAGCCCGGTTCCGGAGGCAACGTTACCCGTCGCGGGAGCAGGCGGAGGAAGCCTACGGGACGACCCGCGTCCTCTGGGTACCCGCGCGCGAGCTGGCGCGAGCCCACGGCCCGCCCGCCCTGGTGAGCGCGGTCATGCTGGGGGTGCTGGCAGGCGTGACCGGCGTGGTGGAACGGGACCACCTGGTCGTCTGTCTGCGCGAAGCCCTCCCCGCCCAGGCCGAAGCCGAAGCGGAAGCGTTCTTCGGGGGCTACCGATACGTGACCGGGAGGGATGTGTAGGCGGGCGGTTGGGGGTTGGGCAACCTCTCCCTCACGTCTCACGTCCCGCCACGGCCGCGCGCAGGGGGCGGGCCAGGAGGGCGGCGAGGGCGACCTTCACGAGATCGAAGATCACGAACCACCCGAAGCCGAGGATCACCGTCCGAAACGCCTGGGCCTTGCCCTGGAAGACCGCCAGGTTGAGATAGAGACCCGCGACGCCGCAGGTGTAGACGACCGCCATCCCCAGGGTCAGCCCCGCCAGGAGTCTACCCCACCCGCACGCCTTCCCCCCATGGCCATGGACCACGAGCGAGATCGCCCAGGCCCCCAGCGCAAACCCCACCAGGAACCCAAAGGTGGGGTTGAGCACGTATCCCGGTCCGCCCCCGTAGGCAAACACCGGAAGCCCCAGGAGGCCCACCCCCAAGTACACGAGCTGGGCCATGAGCGCCAGCCGGGGCCGCAGGAGCACTCCGCACAGGTAGACCACGAGGGGTTGGAGGGTGAAGGGCACGGGGCCCAGGGGGAGCATGAGTTTCGCGCCGACGGCGGTCAGCGCCGCAAACAGGCCCGCAAGGGCGAGGTCGCGAGCGGGGGTGCGCGCCACGGGATTCCTCCTGTCCAGGTTCCGGGCGCGAAGCATAGGGGGGCAACAGATTGCTGTCAACCAAAAATATTTGACAGGTTTACTATGCCGCAGTCCGCTCTTCGGGCAGGAGCACCGACTCCACGTCCACCCCAGCCTCCGCCACCTCCAGGGTGGCGACCACCGTGCGCCGGAACGGTCTTTCCTGCCGCGGATCGGCTTCGGTGAGATCCACGTCGACGAGGCGACTCAGGGGCTGGCTGGCGGGCCCCCGCACCAGCCGCACCCGGGGCCTGAGGAGCGCCTGGTGGTTCTGCCGGCACACCACACCCACCTCTC
The DNA here is from genome assembly GCA_040756475.1 of Thermodesulfobacteriota bacterium. Classification (NCBI taxonomy): domain Bacteria; kingdom Pseudomonadati; phylum Thermodesulfobacteriota; species Thermodesulfobacteriota bacterium. The sequence goes on along the minus strand of JBFLZB010000140.1, from coordinate 4,766 downwards.
CGGTGTCCAGCTGCACGATGGAGCCGATGGGATAGATGCCCAGGCACTGGATGAACTTCTGCACGTAGATCGGGTAGAAATCGGTCTTTCCCCACTCGTAGATCTTCTGCACCGCCTGGTGGCTGGGCATCCCCTTGTGGTAGACGCGGTCCGAGGTGATGGCGTCGTACACGTCCACGATGGCCGAGATGAGCCCGAATTTGCCGATGTGGAGCCCCTCGATCCCCCGGGGGTAGCCTCGGCCGTTGAACCGCTCGTGGTGGTTGAGGGCAACCGCCGAGCACTCGTCGGGCACGTCCGGGGTGCCCATGAGGATCTTGGCGCCGTGGAGCGGGTGGCCCTTCATCACGGCGAATTCCTCGTCGGTGAGACGGCCGGGCTTGTTCAAGATCTCCTCGGGCACCCGCATCTTCCCCACGTCGTGGAGCACCGCCCCGATGCCGAGCCGCCGCAGCTCCCCCTTCACGATCCCCAGGTGCCGCCCCAGGGTCAGGGCGAGCACGCTCACGTTGAGCGAGTGCTGGAAGGTGTAGTCGTCGAAGCTCTTCAGGCGCGAGAGACTCGCCAGGGCATCCCGATTGCGGAAGATGGAGTCCACCATCTTGTCCACGGTCACGGCCGCCCGCTCCCCGTCCACGCTCTTGCCCAGCCGCGCCTCCTGGAGGAGGTCCTGCACCATCACCTTGGCCTCGACGTACACTTCCTTCGCCTTGCGCAGTTCCTGCTCGAAGGGGGTGGCATCCCCCGGCGTCGCCGGTTCGGGCGCGTCGGGCTCCTCGGGTCCCGCAGGCGCAGACCGCAGCATCTCCTCCCCCACCTCGGCATCGGCTTCGTCCCGGGGCACCGCCCGGGAGCTGTCCACACCCCGGCGCGTGTCGATGTAGACCTCCTGGACCCCGTGCTGCTTCAGGAGGTCGATCTCGCCGGCGCTCTTGAGCTTCTTCTTGTTGGTGAGAAACGGATGGTCGAGCCAGGGGACGTTGAAGTCGTCCACGAACATCCCGACCTCCAGATCCTCGACGCGGACCTTCTTGATCACCGAAACCTCCCGCTCCTCGGCATCGCCGCCCGCGACCCGGGCCGCCACCCCCTACGGATCGGCCGTTTGGGGCACCGCTTGAACGAAAGCAGACGCGCACGCGCAAATGCCTTGGCGCGGCGCGACTTGACAGGGCTTCGAAGGAACGGGTATCAGTGCCCGTTCACGCTGGCCGGGGCGCGGAGGCCCCCACGGGAGGAGTCATGTCGTCCAAGCGGACTGTAAGCTTCGATCAGATGGTGCTGGTGGGCGTGGGGTGCCTGGTAGCCGGGTGGATCGTCGGCTTCGTCATGGGCTGGGGGCTCAAGGACACCACCGGCCCCCTGCCCCCGTCCGCTGCCGGGCCGGCGCCGGTGGTGGCGCCCCCCGGAACCGCGATGGGTACGCTCACCGCGGAAATTCGCGAGCTTCGCAACATCGTGGCGCAAAACCCCGGGAACGCCGCCGCCTGGACGCGCCTCGGAAACCTGTACTTCGACACCGACCAGTACATGGAGTCGATCGACGCCTACACCCGGGCTCTCGAGCTGGAGCCCGCCAACCCCGACGTGATCACCGACCGGGCCATCATGTTGCGCAGCATCGGAGACTTCGAGCAGGCAGCCGCCGAGTTCCGGCGGGCCGCGGAGCTCGCCCCCAGTCACCTCAACAGCCTCCTGAACCTCGGGGTGGTGCTGCGCTACGACCTGAACGACGTACCCGGGGCCATCCTGGCCTGGAGGAGCTACCTCGCCCGCAACCCGCCCGCCGAGATGGCCGAGAAGATCCGCCGCGAGATCGAGACCCTGCAAGGACAGTAGATGGCCGGCTGCCCGGCACATGCCCACAGGACGAACCGCGGGTCTCAGGTCAGAAACGGGCGGCCGGAATCGCACAGGCGTCACCAGAACCGTAGGGTGGTTCAAGCGAAGCGGACCCACCATTTCTCGGGAACAAGAAGTCAACCCGAGCAAGGCGGCGAGGGACCTTCGCCCTCCGGCTACCACCCCTCGCCGCCGGAGTGACGCGCGGGAGGTCCGGTCGGCGGCCTGTTCAGGAGGATGCCACCGGGCCACCGAGTCGTGAAAATGGCGGGGGCTATGCTCTTGTGCACGAGCGACCTCCGACCGGCCCTCGGTGTAGTATTAGCCCTTCCCGGCGGGAGCCGACTCCCTCCCATGGCCGGGTAGCCACGCTCTTCTGCCCGAGCCCCTCGCCTTTGACCAAACGAGCAACGTTCCCCCTCCGGGTCGTCCCCCCCTCCGACTCAACCCGCGACACCACCGACAACTGACGCCGCGGTGACGCTTGACCCGCACCGAACAGAGTCGTACCATTTTCGGTGCTGTCCACAGTGCGATTCAGGCAAGGAGGGAGGCTTCCATGGTGGCGATCAGCGCAAACGAACTGAAGACTCGGGGCATCGCCGCCATCGAGAGCGCGCTCGCGGACGAACGGGAGGCCACGATCTCGGTGCGGGGGAAGAACCGCTACGTGGTCATGCCCCTCGAGCAATTCCACTACCTGAGAGAGTGCGAGTTGGAAGCGGCGCTGGCGCAGACCCGGAGCGACCTGGCCACCGGCAGCGCGGTCCGCGAGAGTGCTGAAGCCCACGTGGAACGGATGGAGCGGGAAGACGAGGAATGAGGTACGTCCTCGTCTTCACCCAGCAGTATGAGAAGCGCGCCCGCCGCTTCCTCAAACGGCACCCCGAGCTCAAGCGCCCGTATGTGAAAACGCTGCAACTCCTCGAGGCCGACCCGTTCCACCCCTCCTTGCGCCTCCACCGGCTCGCGGGACGCCTCGCAGACCTCCACTCGGTCTCCATCACCCTGTCGTACCGCATCACCCTGGAGTTCCTCATCGAGGGCAACGAGATCGTCCCCGTGGACGTCGGGGACCACGACACGGTCTACTGACGGCCCCTCCGACGCCCCCAACCCTGGCACCCTGCCACAGGTTCGAGCCTCGGACCGCGCCACCACCTCAAGACGCCTCTTTCCTGCTCCGTTGGCCGGGGAAGCGGGCCAATGCACTTGTGCATCTACGTCCCCCCGTCCATCTACCACTTAGCCCTTCCCGGCGCGAGCCGACTCCCTCCCATGGCCGGGCAACAACGCTCTTCTGCACGAACGCCCCTCTCGCCCCGAACTGTCCCACTCGCCCCTCCCCCTCGCCCGTCCCCCTCGCCTTCGACCGTCCGGGTACCAGCGCCCTCGGAGACCTGCCGCGCATGCCCGGTCATGCCGTGGAGCTTGAGGCCCAGGGCCTTGATCACCTTCATCACGGTGGCGAACTCGGGGTTGCCGTCCGCGGACAGTGCTTTGTAGAGGCCCTCCCGCGCCAGGCCCGTCTCGCGGGAAAGCTGGCTCATGCCCCGGGCGCGGGCGATGTCGCCGAGCGCGGCGCGCACCAGGCTGCCGTCTCCGGGGTCCTCTTCGAGGCAGGCCTCGAAGTAGAGCACGATATCTTCTTCGGTCTTGAGGTGCTCCGCCGCATCCCACGGACGCAGATCGGGGGTCGTCATCCCGTCCCTCCTACAACTTCCGCGCCAACGTCTGCGCGGCGTTGATGTCCTTCGCTTGCGAACCCTTGTCGCCACCGGCCAACAGGATGATCAGCTCTGCGCCGCGCTGCACGAAGTACACCCGAATCCCGGCCCGCAGTGAATTCGCATCTCTGAAATACCTTCGCCCACCGGCGCGCAATCTCCCAGATGGCCCAGCCCGGCCTTGCGGAGCCGCGCCTCGATGCGGGCCCGCGCTCGCGCGTCGCGCAAACCTGCAAACCACGAGCGAAAGCGCTCGGTCGTCTGGATCGTCGTCACGAGGGGACTGTAACTCATAGGATACAAGCGATCAAGGTGGAAGAAACGGCGAGGGACCTTCGCCCTCGGGCTACCAGCCCCTCGCCGCTTTGCCCGCGCCACGGCGGGGCTCCTCTTCGCCGCCGGCCCCGGGGGCCGGCGGGCGGGACGGCGTCCGGTTCGACGAGGGCCTCCGGCCTCCTCTCCGAGCTGGGGCAAGACCAGGCGCAGCCCGAGGTTGTTGTTGCGGTTGTCGGGCCCGTTGTTGTTGCGGATCGCCGACCGCAAGTTCCACGGGTTGTTGTTCCAGCTGCCGCCGCGGATCACCCGGTTCGAGCCTCGGACGCCGCCCCTCTTCCTTCCTCTCCTCGTCCTTCCTGTCTGCCCCGCAGTATCGTCTGCCGGAACCCCCGGGCCGCCGCGTGGCGGGTAAAGGCCACCAGGGGCTGGGCCCGCAGGGCCGCTTCGGCCTCCCCGAGCCGCCCCTCCGCCACCCCGCGTTCCAGCGCGCCGAGCGCGTAGGGTGGGTCAAGCGAAGCGGACCCACCAACACCCTCACTCGCGTCCCACCTCCTCCGGCAGTGAGGGCTCACGCTCTTCATCCCAGCCGGCAGGGTATGATCCGTCGGCCACGTACCGCCCCAGGGTCGACCACGGCCAGTCGGCAGGCGACCGGCACAGACCGTGCTTCACGGGGTTGTAGTGGATGTACTCGCAGTGGGCCGCGAAGTCCCGGTCGTCCCGGATCGTGTGCTCCCAGAAGCGGCGCTGCCAGAGGCTCTTCTCGCCCGTGCGCAGGCGACTCGGGGTTGCGGCGGCCTTCGTGACCGGGGCCAGCGCTCTCGAAACAAATCCCTTCACCAGCCGCCAGCGCGTCGAGAAATCGCTGTCCCCCGGCGGGAGCGTCCACAGGCAGTGCAGGTGGTCGGGGAGCAGAACCCA
>JBFLZB010000139.1 GCA_040756475.1 Thermodesulfobacteriota bacterium | reverse complement strand
CTTCGGACCCTACCGACACCTCGTCACGTGACCTTTAGGGCAGGACCTTTCGGGCAGGAGGCAAGCATGAAGGCACTCGCCCTGTTTGTGGTTGTTTGTTTTGCTCTTGCGTCCGCAGGGTGCGCCCAAATACCGATGAAATTTCAGACGCCCACGGCTGTCCAGGAGCACGAAGTGCTGGGCGAAGGATATGGCTCCGCCGGCGGAGCGCTTCTCTTCGGGTTTATCCCCATCAAGTACAATTCGAGATTCACGCGCGCACAACAAGCTGCCATCGCAAGCAAGGGAGGCGATGCCCTCGTAAACCCCGTAGTTACGGAAAAGTGGTGGTGGGCGTACATCATGAATGGAGCCACCACGACGGTTACCGGCACGGTGATCAAGTTCAAGCACTGAGCAACCAGGCAAACGGCTTGCGAGAAGTCCTTACATTGACCGCCGCTCGGAAAGGCAAGGCCATGAACGGTTCGAAATGGCTTCTTATTGCAGTGTGGTCGTTTGTCGTCGCAGGCCTTCTGTCAGTATGCACCGGTTGCGGGGCACGCAATCCATATCTTGCGCGCTATAAGGTGCAAACTGCAGAGCAAGAGCATGCACTCCTTGCGCAAGAGTGGCCGACGGAAGCAGACGAAATACTACTTGCGAAGCAGAAGCTTCGCACCGACCCGCGGAATTTCGAGGCGATGCTAGCGCTTTCTCGCGCGTATACAGCGATCGCCGAGAGAGAAGGGGTTCCGGGGGCGTTTCGCGACTATTGTTTGGAGGCCGGCGGCTACGAACTAAAACTCTACAGGGCGCGAGGCGGCGGATTTCCGCCCGCGCTGATTGCTGAAACAGGCAGGAACTTGCACCTCCGGGAAGACAGCTGCAGGGGGCATCGCTGGCTCAAGAAGGCCATCGCCTTGGAGGCTGGCTTGGACGCAGAGTACGGAGCAGTAGCTAAGGAGGCCAGAGTGGTTTGCGAGAAGCGATGAGGCGCGATTCCTTTCGCTCGGTATCCGTGAGCCCGTCTTCCACCGAGCGGGCAGCTGGACGAAGGATGGGTGCGGTCCGGGCGTCCTACGATCTCCTGACGTGGTGGGCGGTGGTAGCGCTCGGAATTCTCGTGACCGCCTGCGCCGGTTCCTCCCCCTACATGCGCCGGGTGGAGACCCTGCAGCAGCCGCAGCCGGACAAGGCGCTGGTGCGGTTCCTCCGGCCGTCGGGGATGGGCGCCCTGATCAACTTCAACGTGCTCGACGGGGAGAAGGTGATCGGAAACAGCGTGGCCAAGTCCCAGTTCTCCTACCTGGCGGAGCCGGGGCATCACCTCTTCGTCGCCACGGCGGAAAACAAGGCGTTCCTCGAGGCGGACCTGGAGGCGGGGAAGACCTACTACGTCGTCACCCGCATCTACCCCGGCGCGTGGACGGCGAGGGTCGCCTTCGTCCCCGTCACGCGGGGGTCCGAGCTCTGGTACGAGGCCCTGGAGTACGAGAAGAGCCTCCACATCCTCGAGCCCCAGGCCGACGAGATCGCCCGCTGGGAGAAGCAAAACGCCGACAAGATCCGGGCCGTGCTCCACCAGTACAAGTTCGAGTGGAAGGAAGCGTACCAGTGGCCGGTGCTGCGGCCGGAGGACGGGCGGTAGGGTGTCGAACGCTCCCTCGGCCGCGGACGAGCCCCGACGGGAGGGCCCGCCCCGGTGCCTCGTCACGGGCGGCTCCGGCGATCTGGGCGCCGCGCTCGTTGCGCGCCTGGCCCGACAGGGCTGGGAGGTCCACTTCACCTACCGCAGCCGCGCCGAAGAGGCCCTGCGGCTCTGCACCGAGGTAGCGGAGGCCGGCGGGGCCGCCCGGGCACACCGGCTGGACGTGACCCAGGCCGCCGAGGTCGTTGCCCTGGCCAAGGAGGTCGGGGCGGTGGACGCCCTGGTCAACAACGCGGGCCTCCGCAGAGACGGTCTCCTGGCCATGATGAGCGAGGCGTCCTGGGACGAGGTGCTGGACGCCAACCTGACCGGGGCCTACCGGGTCACCAAGGCCTTCCTCCGCCCCATGCTCTCCCGGCGCGCCGGCGCCATCGTCAACGTCGCGAGCCTCTCGGGCATCCTGGGGCTCCCCGGCCAGACCAACTACGCGGCGTCCAAGGGGGGCCTCATCGCCTTCACCAAGGCTTTGGCCCGGGAGGTGGCGCCCTTCGGCGTGCGGGTCAACGCCGTGGCGCCGGGCATGGTCGAGGGCGAGATGACCCGGGAACTGAAGAACCGGGAGGAGCACCTCGCCCGGGTGCCCCTGGGGCGCTTCGGGGCTCCGGAGGAGGTGGCCCGGGTAGTCGCCTTCCTCCTCTCGGACGAGGCGAGCTACGTCACCGGGCAGGTGTGGTGCGTGGACGGGGGAATTTCGTGACACCCCCACGGCCGTGTTGAGCCATTCCAGGGCCCTGTGCTAGCCTCCGCCGGCTGGGAGGATCTTCCCCCGGGTCCCTGGGACGTGGCCGTGGTCGGGGGCGGGATCGGGGGGCTCGTGGCGGCCGCGTGCCTGGCCCGCAACGGCCGGCAGGTGGTGCTGCTCGACGCCGGACGCTCGGTGGGCGGCTACCTGGCGTCCTTCCGGCGGCGAGGGGCAGTGTTCGACGCCTGCGTCGACGCCGTGGGCTCGGTGTTCGAGGCCGACGGCTCCCCGGGGCTGCTCGGGCTGGCGCTGGAGGCCGCGGGGGTCCTGGGGGACGTGGAGTGGGTGGAGCTCCACCCCATCCGGGTCCAGCGCTTCCCGGGACGGGACGTTGTGATCCCGCGGGGTCTGGTCCGCCTGCGGGAGAGCCTGGAGTCGGGCTTCCCCGAGAGCCGGTTCGCGCTCCGGCGAGCGCTCGACGAGATGGCGGCGATCCACGCCCGGACCCGGCGGGCACTCGGGCTGCGCTCCCCGGTGGCGCCTGCCCTCGGGTTCCGGGACGAGCCCTTCGGGGAGTTTCTGGGCCGGCTGCCGCTGACAGCAGAGGCGGCGGCGGCGCTGGGCTCGTACGCGACTTTTCTCGGGCTCAACCCGGCGGCGGCCTCGACCCGGGCCCTGGCTGACCTCTGGATGAGCTACGCAGAGGGCGGCGGGTGGCGCATTGCGGGGGGCTTCGGGGCTCTCGCAGAAGCCCTGGCCCGGCGCTTCGAGCGGGCGGGGGGGCGGATCGCCACGGCGTGCCCGGTGCGGGGCGCGGCGCGGCGCGGGAACCGCTGGACGCTGCGCCTGCCGGAAGGGGAAGCCGAGGCGTCGCACGTGGTGTGGGCAGCGGCCCCGCCCGATGCGACGCGCCCCGGTCCGCTGTCCTCCTCCTTTGCGCTTCTCTACGCGCTGGTGGAGGAGATCGACGGCCTGGCGCCGAGTGCGGGGTGGTTTCCGTCCGCGGAGCTTGAGTCGTTCTTCCTGCCGGCCGATCCGTGGGGGAGCGCGGGCGGTTTGAGCCTGGCCCTGCCCGGGGAAGGCAAGGCTCCGCCGGGGAAGGGGGTGCCCCTGGTCCTCCACTGGCCCGTGGCCTGGGACGCCGTGGCCGCGCTCCCCAAAGAGGCGGTCCACGAAGCGCTCTTGGGCATCCTGGGGGACCTGGCCCCCGGGGTCTCGGTCCTGTGGTCCGAGGCCGCGACGCCGGCGACCCTGGAGCGCTACACGGGGAATCCCCGGGGCGCCGCCTACGGCTGGGAGCAGTCGCCCGGGGCGATCCAGGGGCCCCGGGAAGTCGCGGGCCACGGGCCCGGGCTGATCCCTGCGGGCCAGTGGGCAGGCACTGGGGGCGGCGTCATCCCCGCGGCCCTCTCGGGCTGGCGGGCGGCGCGAAGGCTCCTGTAAGGACGCAGGAAGGCCTGATCTGAGGACAAGACCGGGGCGGGCAGCGAGGCCGGCACCGAGCGCGACAGGAGTCGGGACAGATGGAGCTCACGCGGCGGGTCCAGGAGATGATCGTCCAGCAGCTGCGCCTGACGCTGGACGCTGCCGAGATCGGCGAGGACGTCCCCCTGTTCGGGGCCGGGGGCCTGGGCTTCGACAGCGTGGACGCGCTCGAGCTGGTCCTCGGCATGGAGCAGCACTTCGGGGTCGACATCCCGGACGAGGAGGTCGGGCGCCGGGTGCTCCAGACCGTGCGCACCATGGCCGACTTCGTCCGGGAGCGGCAGGCCGGCGCGGCATGATCCCCCCGCCGTGGCGGGTGCTCCCCCACGGACCCCGCTTCCTCTTCGTGGACCGCCTCCTGGAGCTGGAGCCGGGAACGCGCGCGGTGGGGCGAAAGCTGGTCACGGCCAACGAGGCGCTCCTCACGGGCCACTTCCCGGGCAACCCGATCTTCCCCGGCGTGCTCCTCCTGGAGGCCCTGGCCCAGGTGGGGGGGATCGCCTGGCTGGGCAGCGCGCCGGCGGGCACCGGGGCGGTGTTGGCCGGGGTGAGCGGCGCCCGGTTTCGGCGCCCGGTCCTGCCCGGCGACGCGGTGGACCTGGAGGCACGGGTGATCCGGGTGCTGGGCACCACGGCCCGGGTGCAGGGGACCGCCCGGGTCGAGGGGGAGGAAGCAGCGAGCGCGGAGCTGACCCTGGCGCGGGGAAGGGCGTGACCCAGACCTCTGCCCCCTGCCCGGTCTGCGGCGGAACGGCGACGGAGCCCTTCACGGTCCAGCGGGGCTATGCCTGGGAGCGCTGCGGCGGCTGCGGCCTGCTGGCCCTGCGGCCCCAGCCCTCGCGGCAGGAGCTGGCCCGGGCGTACCGGGACTACCTGCCCCGGGACCCGGGCGGCGTGCAGGACTGGCAGTGCCTCATGGCCGACGTCTTCCGCGAGGCCCTGGCCCGGCTCGAGCCGGCCCGGCGCCCGGGCGGCCGCCTGCTGGACGTGGGGTGCGCCTACGGGTTCTTCGTGGAGCAGGCCCGGGCAGCGGGCTGGGACGCCCGGGGCATCGACCTCTCGGAGCACGCCGTGGCAGCGGCCCGGTCCCGGGGGCTGCCGGTGGAGCGGGTGGCGCTGGAGGAGGCGGACTTCCCGGCGGAGGGATTCGACGCGGTGACCCTCTTCTACGTGCTGGAGCACGTCCCCGATCCGGCGGACACGGTGCGGCGGGTGTTCCGGTGGCTCCGGCCCGGCGGGCAGCTCCTGCTCCGGGTGCCCCACACGGCGCCGCTGGTCTCGGTGCTGGGCGCCTTGGGCGTCCGCAACGAGCTCCTGGACCCTCCCTATCACCTCTGGGACTTCTCGCCGGCCACCCTGCGGGCGCTCCTGGAAGGGGCGGGGTTCACCCGGGTGGAGATCTTTCCCGGGGCGTCGACGCGCCCCGCTGGAGCCCCCAACCTGGCCCTGACCAAGGCCGCGGGCGGGCTCGCTCAGGCGCTCCACGCGGCCAGCCGGGGACGCTGGCTCCTGCCCGGGGTGAGCAAGACCACCGTGGCCCGCCGGCCAGCAGGTTAGAGGGAGAAGCGCTCGTGGCACTCCTGGACCGATTCAAGAGGTTCACCGCCACTCAGATGGCGGACGCCTTCGCCCGCGCCGGCAACGGCCTGGGGGACGGGGCGATCCTGCGCCTCGTCGACCTCTTCCAGGGCATGATCGACGATCCGGGCTACCACCGGGGCATGGAGTTCGTCAAGGGGCTCGTGCGCGAGGGCCACGGCTCGACCCGCGCGGCCCGCCGACTCATCGACGAGATCTCCCCCACCGTGCGCCGCAAGGTGATCGAGAACTTCTTCGTGGGGCAGATCTTCGAGGGCTACAAGCGCCGCTATGCGTTCTGGGAGACTCATGGCTTCGCCCCCCCCAACGCCATCGTCATCAGCCCCACCATGCGATGCAACCTGCGCTGCGAGGGTTGTTATGCGGGCGCCTACACCCGGGAGGAGGAGCTGCCCTTCGAGGAAGTGGACCGCCTCGTCTCCGAGGCCAAGGCCATGGGCACAAACTTCGTCTTCCTCGCGGGCGGCGAGCCGTTCGTGCGGTGGGACGACCTGCGCCGGCTCCTGCACCGGCACCCGGACGTGGCTTTTCAGATCTACACCAACGGCCAACTGGTGGACGCGTCGGTCGCGGCCGAGCTGGGGCGTCTGGGCAACGCGGCTCTGGGGATCAGCGTCGAGGGCTCGCAGGAGTCCACGGACGCCCGGCGCGGGCAGGGAGTCCACGGCCGCATCCTCGAGGCCATGGGGCACCTGCGCCGGGAAGGGGTGCTCTTTGGCTTCTCCATTACGGTGACGGCCCGGAACTTCGGCGATGCCCTGGCGGACCTCTTCGTGGACGAGATGATCGCACAGGGGTGCCTCTACGGCTGGTTCTTCACCTACATCCCCATCGGCAGCCGGCCCGACGTCTCCCTCATGCTCACCCCCGAGCAGCGGGGCGCCCTGCGAGACCGAGTGGTGGACCTGCGGGCCCGCTACCCCCTGTTTCTCATCGACTTCTGGAACGACGCCATGGTGACCTCCGGGTGCATCGCCGGGGGGCGCAAGTACCTGCACGTCAACCACCGGGGAGACGTGGAACCCTGCGTCTTCACCCACTTCGCCGTGGACAACGTGCGGGGCCGAAGCTTGGCCGAGGTTCTCGACAGCCCCTACTTCCGGGAGATCCGGGCCCGAATCCCGCATTCCGAAAACCTCCTGCGCCCCTGCATGATCATCGACCATCCCCACGTGCTGCGCGACCTCGTGGCCCGCCACGGCGCCCGACCCACCCACCCGGGAGCGGAGACCCTCCTCGCGGATCTCGCCCCCCACCTCGACGCCTATGCCCGAGATCATGCCCGCGTGGCCGACAGCCGCTGGGTCGCACACGCCTGCGGCTGAGCCGAGCCCCGAAACCTCCGTCCTCGGGCTGATCCCGTGCTACAACGTGGGGGCCGCCTGCGTGCCGGTGGTGGAGGGCGCCCGGGCTCGGCTCGGGTCGGTGGTGGCGGTGGACGACGGCTCCACCGACGGCACGAGCGCGCACCTGGCCGCCACGGGGGTTCCGGTCCTCACCCACGCCGCCAACCGCGGCAAGGGCGCGGCGCTGCTCACGGGGTTTCGCTGGGCCCTGTACCGCGGATTCGAGAAGGTGCTGACCCTGGACGGGGACGGCCAGCACGACCCCGCCGACATTCCCCGGCTTCTCGACGCCGCTGCCGGCGCGGACCTGGTGATCGGCGTGCGGGAAGTCTCGCGGAAGACGGCCCCGCTCCGCAGCTGGGTCGGAAACGCGCTCTCGGGGCGGGCGTTCGCGTGGCTTTCGCAAACCGGGATCCGGGACTGCCAGTCGGGCTACCGGGTCTACGGCGCGCGTTTCCTCTCCCGGGTGTTGCCCCGTCTCACTCCCGGGCGCTACGAGACCGAGATGGAGCTCCTCCTCTACGCCGCCCGCAACGGCTTTCGACTGGCGGCCGAGCCCGTGCGAACCATCTACAGCGACGAGAGCCGACGGCTCAGCCACTTCGAGCCCTGCGCCGACACCCTCCGGGTGGTGGGTTCCATGGCCCGCGGCTTCGGCGGCTACGGCCTGTCACGCGAGCCATGAGCCGCCCCGCGGGTGCGCAGGTTGCCGCCCTGGTGACCGACGGGTACTGGCGAAAGACGGTGGCGGCGGTGCGGGCCCTGGGCCGCGCCGGGGCCGCCGCGGACGTGTCCGATCCCCGCCGGGTGGCCCCCGCCGGGTTCTCCCGCCACTGCCGGCGCCGGCTGCGCTCGCCGGACCCGACCCGGGCCCCCGAGGCGTTTGCCGCCTGGGCCTTCCGGCAGGCGGCCTCGCGGGCCTACAGCCTGCTCCTCCCCACCGAGGAGGCGAGCTGCCTGGCCCTGAGCCGGGCCCGCGAGGGCCGCCCCTGCGCCGCGTGGATCCCCGTGCCGCCCCCCGGCCCCCTGGAGGACGCAGGCGACAAGCTCCGGGCCGCCGAGCGGGCCCAGGCGGTGGGCATCCCCACCCCCGCCACCCGCTCCTTCGGTCCGGGCGACCGGCTCCCCCCCGGGGGGGAGTGGGTCCTCAAGCCCCGCCGGGGCACCGGGGCCCGGGGGCTGCGCCGCCTGCGGGGGGGGCCGGAGGCCGGCCCCCTCGCCCGGAACCTGGAGCGCCGCTTCGGGCCGCTGGTCCTCCAGTCCCTCGTCCCCGGCCGGCGAAACGGCTTCGGGGTCTCGCTGCTCTACGACGCCCGGGGCCGGTGCCGGGCCGCCTTCGTCCACCGGAAGCTCCGCGAGTATCCCGCTTCGGGGGGGGTCTCGACCTGCGCCGAGAGCGTGCACCGCCCAGACCTGGTGGCCCTGGCCCGCCGCTACGTGGAGGGAGAGCCGCGCCTCCCGTGGCAGGGCCTGGTGAACCTCGAGTTCAAGGTCCACCCCGCCGACGGTACCCCGCGCCTCCTGGAGGTGAACCCGCGCCTGTGGGGCTCGGTGGCCCTGGCGGTGCGCGCGGGCATCGACTTTCCGGCCCTTCTCTGGGAGCTCTCGCTGGGCCGGGACCCGCCCCCGGCCTTCGCCTGCCGGGAGGGCGTGCGCCTGCGCTGGACCGTCTACGGGGAGCTCGCGCACGCCTGGCAGCGCCTGCGCCGGGGCGAGATCCCCTGGGACGTGCTGGGGGAGGAGAGCCACGGGGACTTCCTCTGGGACCCAGCCGATCCGCTGCCCTTCTGGACCTCCCTGGCCGCTTGGGGGCTGGCGCTCGGCACCCCGGAGGTCTGGGCGTGGCTGCGGCGGTGACCCCGTGCTGAACGCGCTCACCGTGGACGTGGAGGACTGGTACCACGTGTGCGGGGTCGAGGGGCGCCAGGGGCTCCCCCCCACGTCCCTCGAATCGCGGGTCCACGTGGGGCTGGGCCGGATCCTGGACCTCCTGGGGGAGCACCGGGTCACCGCCACCTTCTTCGTCCTCGGGTCCATCGCCCGGGAAGCCCCCGAGTTGGTGCGCGACATCGCCCGCCGCGGCCACGAGGTGGCCTCCCACGGCGACGCCCACCGGCGCCTGGACGACCTCACCCCGGAGGCCTTCGCCGAGGACCTGGGCCGGAGCCTCGAGAGCCTGTCGTCCCTCACGGGCCGACGGATCCTGGGCTTTCGGGCACCCCAGTGGAGTCTGCGCCGCTCCACCTGGTGGGCGTTCGAGGCGCTGGCCCGGGCGGGCCTTTCCTACGACGCGAGCACCGTGCCCCTCACGGGCATGGGGGATCGCAGCGTGCCGCCCTGGCCCCACCTGGTGGAGACCGCGGCCGGGGACGTGCTGGAGCTCCCCCTCACCACCATGCGCTGTTTCTGGGAGCACCTGCCGGTCTCCGGCGGGCTTCCCCTGCGGGTGACCCCCTACTGGTTCGTGGTGGAGGTGCTGCGGGCCGCCAACCGGAAGGGGTGGCCCCACGTGGTCTACCTCCACCCCTGGGAGTTCGACCCCGGACAGCCGCGCATCCCTCTGCCCCTGGGCAAGCGCTTCGCCCACTACTTCCGGCTCGGCGCCACCGAGGAGCGGCTGCGCTGGCTGCTCCCCCGCTTTCCCTACGGCCCGGCGGCGGCCGTGCTCGGGGTGTCGTGAGCGCCCGCCGCGATCCCTACTGGCGGAGCCTGGCCCTGACCCTCTTTTTCTTCTACGGGACCTCGGCAGCGCTGGCCTGGTTGGCCTCCCACTGGCCCCTGGGGTTCGCCGCCGGCCTGGCGGGCTTCTTCTTGCTCATCTACGGCAAGCTCGCCCCCCTCGTTCGCGTCGGCCGTCGCCTGGCCGCCGGCCGGAAGGCTCCCCCGTGATCGCCCGCACGCTCGCCCGCCTCCAGGAGCGGCCCCGCCGCCTGGTCGGCGCCTTCGCCCTGGCCCTGGCCCTGGCCGGGGCCGCCCTTGCCGGCCTGCGCATCGAGACCGACCTCTTCCGCCTGCTGCCGTCCGCCTTACCCGGGCTCTCGGAGGTGGTGGAGGCTGGGCAGATCTTCGGAACCCTGGAGACGGCCTTCGGGCTCCTGGAGGCGCCGAGCCCGGCCCAGGCCCACGCCTACGCCGACGCCTTCGCCCGCGAAGCCCGGAAGTCTCCCCGGGTCTCCCACGTGCTGGCGGGATTTCCCCGCGAAGCGGCGGCCGCGGCCGGGGCCCCGCCCCAATCGGTCTTCTTCCTCGACGACGAGGGCCTGGCCGAGGTCCGCCGAAGGCTCGACCCCGAAACCTTCCCGGGCTCCCTCGCCCGGGCTCGTCAGGCGCTCTTGAGCCCGGTGGGGGCCCGCGCCGCCGCGTGGATCCAGAGGGATCCCCTGGGCCTCCAGGCGTCCCTCGGGCGCGGGCTCTCCGCCCTCCCGCGGCCGTCGGGCCTCGACAGCGCGGGCTACTGGGGGCGGGAGGTGGACGGGCGCTATCGGGTGCTGGTCACGGTACTGCCCCGGGAGGCGGCGGGCAACCTCCGGTCCGCCCAGGCGTTTGCGGCGGACCTGCGGGCCGCCGAGGAGGCCTCTCGCAGGAGCCTGGGCGAGCCTGGGGTGGAGGGACTTCGCGGGGGGTTCACGGGCGGCCCCTTCATCGCGGCGGAGGAGGCCCAAGCCCTGAAAGGCGACATCGCTGGCACCCTGGCGATAAGCCTTGCGGGAGTCCTGGGGCTCTTCTGGCTCTTCTTCCGGCGCCTGCGGGTCCTCGCCGCCCTGGCCGCGAGCCTGGGGGCGTCACTCCTGCTTGGATTGGGGCTCTTGTCCCTCTACCCGGGCCGGCTCCATGCCGTGACGGCGGGGTTTGCCGCTGTCCTGTGCGGCCTGGCAGTCGACTACGGCATCCATCTGCACAACGGCCTGCGCCATCGGAGCGCCGAATCCCTGGAGGACCTGTACCGGATTGTGGGGCGCAGCGTCGCCCTGGGCGGAGTCACCACGGCGGCGGCCTTCCTGGCCTTGTGTGCCTCGAGCTTTCCCGGGATGCGGGAGTTCGGGCTGGCCATGGCCGCGGGGGTCTTCGCCGCCCTCGCCGCCATGACCACCCTCTTCGTCGCCCTCGCCGGGCCAGCCCGGCCCCCCGGGGCTTCCAGCGCCCCGCGGGCCCGGGCCGCGCAGCGCTGGGAGGCGGCCCTGTGGCGCCGCCGCCGGGCGCTCCTGGCGGCGACCGCCGCCGCGCTGGGCGCCGTCGTCTGGTTCGGATGGCCCCGAACCGCCTTCGAGCCGAACCTGCGGCGGCTCGCCGCGGCGGGGGAGACCTGGCGCGTCCAGGAGGACATCCTGGAGCTCTTCGGAAACCGCCTCGAGCCCCTGCTCTTTCGTTGGCAGGGGGCGAGCCTCGCCGAAGGCCTCGAGGCCATGGCGCTCCTGCGGGAGCGCGCCCTGGGGTCCGAGCAGGTGGACCACGCCGAGACGCCGCTCCTCTTTCTCCCGGACCCCCGCGGTATCCGCCGGGCTTCGGACGCCCTGGGGCACCTGGACCCGGACGCCCTTTGCCGGGACCTCAAGGCGGCCGCAGCCGCAAACGGGCTCGTGCCCGACGCCTTCGAGGCAGCATGCGGGCAGGTGCGAGACCTCCTGACGGTCGTCGGCCGCCCCGCGGAGGAGGCGTCTGCTATGTCCCTGCTGCCGCAAGCGCTGGGCGGCGCGTGGGAGAGACGGTTCGTGCGGCGCAGCCCACAGGGGGTGGACCTGGCGGCCTACGTCTACCCGCGGGAGCGGCTCACGGACCCCGCCCGGGCGGGGGAGCTGGCGGCGGCGCTCGCCGCGGACGGCCCTGCCTGGACGATGTCGGGGGTCGGCCTCCTGGCGGGGCCCCTGGAGCGGCTGCTCGCCGCCGATCTCGGGCGCAGCACCGTGCTCGCGTGCGCCGTGGTGGCCGCGGTCGCCCTGCTCGGCCTGCGCTCCCCCACCCGGGCGCTCCTTGCGCTTCTCCCGGCGGCCCTTGCCTCCGGAGCGACCTTCGGTCTCCTGGGCCTCCTGGGGATTCCCCTCAACCCCATGAACTTCGTCGCCGTGCCGCTGGTCCTGGGCCTGGGGATCGACGACGGC
>JBFLZB010000138.1 GCA_040756475.1 Thermodesulfobacteriota bacterium | reverse complement strand
CGGGCCAGCCCTGCAATGAGTGCCACGCGGCGAAGCCCGTGACCCGCCACGCAGGCCTGGGGCAGCCCCGGGACTGCACCAAGTGCCACGAAGGGGCGGTGAAGCTGCGCATGGACATCCTGGGCCAGTTCCGGGCCCCCTCCCACCACGTGCAGGGGGTGCCCATCACCAACCGCCACTGCTACGCCTGCCACTGGGAGGCGACGCCGGAGGGGCTCATCGATCCCCAGTACCACGAGGGCTTCAACTCCCGGGATCACTCCTCGGTGCCCAACGCCCCGGTGGACCTGGTGCTCTGGGGGCCGGGGGCGAGGCCCGCGCAGTACGAGCTGGGGGTCACCGCGGTGACGTTCACCGCAAACAAGATCGGCTCGGCCGAGGAGCGCGGCGAGGTGGCCAAGGTGACCGAGATGTGCCTCGCCTGCCACAGCGATGACAATAACGACACCGACCCCTTCGGCGACTCCAAGACCCCCCGCCAATACGCCTGGGACCGCTCCAGCATCGCCTCCCGGTACTCGGACCCGGGGACCACCCCCTGGGGCAAGTACCCGAGCGCCCCCGGGGGGGCCCCCAAGGCCGTGACCAAGGCCTTCTCGGCCCACGGCAACGCGGTCGCCAACGCAGGGGGCTGGTCGGCCACCGGCCCCTGGGACGACTTCCGCAAGTTCGACCGGGCCGGGGAGGACTACGCGCTGCCGAACACCCGGACCGGGGCGGTCAACGTGCAGTGCTACGACTGCCACAACTCCCACGGCTCCAAGACCGTGGGGGTCACCTCGAGCTACATGACCTTCGACGGCACCTACAACGGGGGAAACCTCAAGGAGACCCAGGCGGGCCGGGGGGGATACACGAGCACCTACCGGGCCCAGGCCGGCACCGGAGCACTGAACCCCTACGCAGTAGGGGCGGCCCAGTGCTTCGACTGCCACCTCACCGAGGCCCGGGGTACCCGGCCCCCGGGCTACCCCACGGGGTTTGCCACCCCCTGGGGCTACAACACGACCTTTGGCGCCACGGCGCCGATCCTGGGGTACCGGGACTCCCCCCGGTTCGCCGACGCCGCCCGGGGCAACATCGAACGCTTTCCCTACAAGGTGAACAGCCCCTTCAAGGGGGGGCACCTAAAGGCCTCTTCTCCCCTGGGGACCCCTGCCGCCTGGCAGCTCAATGGCCTGTGCACCGGCTGCCACGACCCCCATGGGGTGAGCCCTTCCCTGGGAGCCGACCGGGAGTACGCCGTGCCGCTCCTGCGCTCCACCTGGCTCACCTCACCCTACAAGGAGGACGCGGCTCCACCGGACGCCTACGGGAGCTACGCCAACACGACCACCAACGCTTGGGGCAAGTACAGGGCCAACCAAAACGATCTGTACCGAAGCCGCCTCAACGTCCAGGCGGGGTACTGGCTCGACCGCAACACCTTCGGGGCCGGCTCCTTCGTCGCCGAGGGCGACGCCCTCTTTGGCGGGCTGTGCCTGGTGTGTCACCCCAAGGAGACCCTCGTGGACGGCGCCCCCCGAAACACCGCCTGGAAGGGCCTGGACCGGGTCCACGAGGCCGTGAAGGGGTGGGGCGCCAACCTGGAGCACCAGTTCACCTGCTCCAAGTGCCACCAGGCCCACGTCTCGGCACTGCCCCGCCTCATGCGCACCAACTGCCTCGACTACAACCACCGGGGACGGAAGGCGTCCGGCGGCCAGGCCTGGATGGCCGACCGCGAGAGCAGCGCTGCCCACGGTTACGGCAACCACATGGGTTACCCCAACGCCGACCTCCTGGGCAACCGGAACACGGCCGAAGCCGCCAACACCTGCCACTTCAACGCACCCGGCAACTCGGGCACCTGGCCGAGCCGAAACCTCTGGAACGTGGTGACGCCATGGTAAGGGGGTGGAAGATGCACCGACGACCGAGCCGGCACACCGGCCGCAACGACTCCTTCCCCACCGGCCCCCTGGGTGCGGCGGTCCTGGTCGGCCTGGGCCTGGCCCTGCTCGCCGCCACCGGGGCCCGAGCCGGCGGGGGAGACGTGATCTGGGAAGCCCGCCACGCCGCGGCCGGCCGCCAGGAGGCCCTGGCCTCGGTGGTGGACTCCCAAGGCCACGTGGTGGTCACCGGCACCACCGGCGACGTGCTCCAGGACTTCCTCACCGTCCGGTTTTCCGGAGACGGCTCCGGGGTCGCGTGGGCCCGCACCTTCCCCAGCGGGGGCCTGGGCTCTCCTCGAGCCGTCGCGGTGGACCCGAACGACAATCCGGTAGTGGTGGGCTACATCTGGACCGGCTCGGACTACGACTTCCAGACCGTGAAGTACGACGCCGCCACGGGCGACGTGCTTTGGCAGCACGCCTTCAAGCCCAGCGCCTCGGGGGACGACTTCGCCACCTCGGTGGCCCTGGACCCCCTGGGCAACGTCTACGTGGGGGGCTACTCGCCCAACGCCTCGGCCCGGGACGACTTCGTGGTGGTCAAGTACGGCCCCGGCGGCCCCGGGGGTGACGGCCAGCCCCTGTGGCACCGGCGCTACGACGCCGGTTTTGGGGGGCACGACCGGGTGCTCGCCCTGGCCGCCGGAACCGGAGGAGTGGTGGCGGTGGGCACCTCCCAGAACGCCGTGCCCCAGTTCGACGCCCTGGCGGTGGCATACACGGCCACCGGCGACCTGCGGTGGAACCGGCGCTACTCCCGCAGCGGCGATGACGCCGCCCTGGCCGTGGCCCTCGACGCCGCCGGCCACGCGGTCGTCACCGGGTACGGATACAACGGCTCGAACCGGGACCTCTTCCTGGCCAAGTACGACGCCTCGACCGGCGTCGACCGCTGGCCGGTCCAGACCTACGACGGGGGGTTCGACGAGGAGCCCCGGGCCGTGCTGGTGGACGAGCAAGGCGACATCTACGTCGCCGGTACCACCTTCACCGCCCTGGGGGCGTATGACTTCTATACCGCCCGCCACCTGGGCGACACCGGCACCCTCGTGTGGCGCAAGGTCCACAACACGGTCAACGGCAACCTCGACGTGGCGGTCTCGGCGGCCGTGGACCCCTTCGGGGACGTCTTCGTGGCAGGTCACGCCTTCCTCGAAGACGCCCAGCGCTACGACTTCCTCACCCTGAAGTACCGCAAGGACACCGGGGCCCTCCTCTGGGACCGCCTCTGGAGCAGCCCGGCCCTCAGGGACGACAAGGCGGTGGGGATGGGCCTTTGCCCCACGGGGGCGGTGCTCGTGGCCGGGTGGTCCGACGCCTGGACTGCCGGCTCCTCGGACTACGACTTCGCCGTCCTCAAGTATGACCCGGGGCTGCTCAACGCACCCACGGGCCTCACCGCCACTGCGGTCTCGGAGACCCAGGTGGCCCTCACCTGGGACGACAACTCGCCCAACGAGGACCACTTCGCGGTAGAGCGCAGAATCGGCGAGCAGGGTACCTTCGAGCTCGTGGCGACCGTGCCCGCCAACCAGACCGCCTACACCGACCCGGGCCTCACCCCCCACACGAAGTACTGTTACCAGGTCAAGGCCTACAACGCCGCCGACGGCTACTCCCACGCGAGCAACCAGGCGTGCGCCAAGACCACCATCGTCCAGTTCCGGGAACCCCTCTGGGCCTTCACCTACAACAACCCGGCGGGCAACGGGCCCGACGTGGCCACCGCGGTGGCGGCAGGGCCCGACGGCCACCCGGTGGTGACGGGGTACAGCTTCGCCACCGTGGGGTCCCTGGACTACTACACCGTGAAGCTCGAGCGAGACACCGGAGCCGCCCTCTGGAGCGCCCGGTACAACGACCTGGACGACGAGATCGACGTGGCCCGGGCGGTCGCCGTGGACAGCCAGGGCCGGGTGGTGGTCACCGGCTACTCCTCCCTCTACGGGGGAGGGGCCGCCAACACCAACGACATCTACACCATCGGATACCCCCCCTCGGGGCCGCCCGAGACCTGGGCCGACCAGTACAACGGGCCGGGAGGAAGCGACGACCGGGCCACCGCCATCGCCGCGGCCGTGGACGGCTCGGACAACCTGGCGGTCGTGGGGTACGGCCGAAACGCTCAGGGCAACGACGACATCTACCTCCTCAAGTACGCCCCCGACGGCACCCGCCTCTGGGCCGCCCAGCCCTACGATCGGGGCGGCAACGACTACCCCGCCTCGGTGGCCTTCGCCCCAAACGGGGACGTGCTGGTGGTGGGCTACACCGCGGCCGGGAGCTCCTACGACGCCTTCGTGGCCCGGTACAGCGGGGCCACCGGGGAGCGCCTCTGGGCGTCCACGCCCGGGGGGCCCGGGGACGACTACGCCCGCAGCGTCGCGGTGGACCGCCACGGGGCCGTGTACGTGGCCGGAGAACGGCAAAATGCCGAAGGAAACGCGGACTTCTGGACCCTGAAGTATGCCGTCGGATCGACAGAGGAGCTCCTCTGGGAACGCATCTACGACATCTCCGGGGGGAGGGACGACCGAGCGGCCACGGTGGCGGTGGACCCCATCGACGGGCAGATCGTGGTCGCCGGGACCACCACCGCCTCCTCGGGGCGCGGCAACCTCCACGCCGTGCGCTACGACCCCGACGGGGCGGTCGTGTGGGAGCACACCCTGGACCGGCCCGACACGGACGACCAGTTAGCGGCGGCGGTGCTCGACCGATCGGGAGGAGTGTGCCTGGCTGCCCGCACCCAGGGGACCGGAGATTCCGACGTGCTGGCCATGAAGTACGACCACCAGGGCGTCCTGATCGGCGCCACGGTGTTCAGCGGGCCGAGCGAGGACGAGCCCCTGGCCCTGGCGGTGAACCGCTACGGTCAGACGTTCGTGGCGGGCTACACCACCAACGCCTCGGGCAACCTGGACTACCTGGTGGTCACCTGTCACGACGACTCGCTCCAGGTTCCTTCCCCGGTCGTTCCCGCCCCCCGGTACACCGAGGTCACCGTCACCTGGTCGGACAACTCGGCCGACGAGGCGGGCTTCCGGGTGGAGCGCCGGGTGGGTGACTGCGAGACCGGCAACCACTGGACGCCGGTCCACACCGCCGGAGCCAACCAGACGTCGTGGATCGACACGGGGCTGGCGGTGGGCCAGGAGTACTGCTACCGGGTGCAGGCCTTCCGGGAGAACGGGGAGTCCTCCCGGTGGGCCGAGCGGCAGACCGCCACCGCAGACCCGCCGGCGCCCTCGGGCCTCTCGGCGGTGGCCGTGAACACCACCCGCATCGACCTCGCCTGGACCGACACCACCCAGGGGGAGGAGCGCTTCGAGGTGGAGCGGTGCACCGGCGCAGGGTGTTCGGACTTCGCCTGGGTGGGAAATGCCCCCGCCAACGCCACCGGCTACCAGGACGCCGCCGCCGAGCACTCGACCTCCTACCGGTACCGGGTCAAGGCGGTACAGACCGGGGAGTGGGCCTCGGGGTACAGCGCCGAGGCCTCGGTCACGACCCCGGCCCCCTCCGTGCCCACCATGTCGGGCGTCACCCGGATCTCCGAGGTGGAGCTGCGGGTCAACTGGACCGCCGCGGCTTCGGACCAGACCGGCTTCAAGGTCGAGCGGTGCGCCGGCTCGACCTGCTCCGACTTCGCCCTGGTGGGAATCGTCGGGGCCGCCGACCGCCAGTACAACGACCCGGGCCTCTTCCCCGGGGGCACCTACCGGTACCGGGTCCGGGCCTACAAGGAGGGAGCCTGGGACTCGAGCCCCTCCGCCATCGGGACGGGCACGGCAACCATCAACACTCCCTCCTCCAACACCCCCACGGTGGTGAGCACCACGGAGCTGCGCTTCACCTGGACCGACCCCTGCGTCGCGGAGTCGGGCTTCCAGGTGGAGCGGTGCCAGGGCTCGACCTCGTGCACGGACTTCGCCGTCGTGCATACCGCCGGGCCCAACGTCACGGCCTTCAACGACACGGGCGTGGCCCAGGGGACGATCTACCGGTACCGGGTGCGGGCGGTCTTCGGCGAGCCCCCCTACCCCGCCGCCTCGGCCTGGAGCACCGTCCGAAACCAGACGACCCCGGCAGCAGCGGCCCCCACGGGCTTTACCGCTACCCGGGTCGCGGAGAACCGGATCGACCTCGCCTGGTCGGACTCCAACTCCGACGAGAGCGGCTTTCGGGTGGAGCGGTGCGAGGGAGAAGCGTGCTCGGACTTCGCCTGGCGCGCCGACGCGGCGCCGGGGACCTCGGGGACCTACAGCGACCAGGGCCTGCCCCTGGGCCGGACCTACCGGTACCGGGTGCGGGCCTACAAGGCGGGCGTCACCCACCCCTGGGAAGGGCCCTACTCGGCGGCGGCTTCCGCCGACACGAACCTCGCGCCCCCGAGCCTCTCGGCCGCCGCCCGGCTCCACGCGGGGTGCGAGGACGTGCGCTTCACCGCCTCCGACGGCGCCACGCTGCGGCCCTACTGGCTCGAGTCGGGGTGCGGGACCCCGAACACCCGGTTTGCCGTGCGGCTGCCCTCCCTCGCCACCGGAGACACCGCCCTTTTCCAGTACTGGGGCAACCCCGCCGCCGAGCCGGTTTCGAGCGCATCGGCAACCTTTGCCTTGTACGACTCCTTCCGGGGCACGGTGGTCGACACGGCCAAGTGGATCAAGCTCGGCGACCACTCCATCAGCCAAAACGACGACCTGGTCCTCGACTTCGTGAGCTCCGCCTGGACCCGGGCCCTCATCTCCCAGGCCTCCTTTGCCCGGGCCGAAGGGGTGGAGCTCTACCTGAGGCTCTCGATCCCCAACATCGCCTTCTCGAACGACCACGCCATCCTGGGGTGGACCTACAACCAGACGACCAGCACGTCGTCGAGCGCCGTCTACTACGGCCTGTACTTCGCCTCGGGAAACCTCTACGTGCGGGAGGGGAGCACCAACCGAGCCACCTTCGCCTACGCGGCGAACCAGACCTACGAGGTGCGCTTCCAGCTCAAGGCCGGCCAGGGGGCCCGCACCTACATCAAGGGGGGGGCCTGGGCCCACTGGACCCTGCTCTACGACAGCAACCTGTACACGAACTCCCCCATGAGGGTGGAAATCGTACAGTACAGCCACCGGATGCGGATCCACGAGGTGCGGGTGGGGCGGACCCCGGTGCCCGAGCCCGCGGTGGCGTGGGGCGGCGGGGAGGCAGGGGCCTTCGACCTCTCCGGGGGCTCCTGGGCCGCCCGGCGGCCCCTGACCCTCACCCACGGGGCAGCGGCCCTGGGGGACTGCCAGGTGCCCCTGGTGGCCGACACCTCCCACCTGGCCTCGGAGCAGGTGGCCCTCTCCTGGATCGACGCCTACGCGGAGGAGACCGGGTTCGAGCTGGAGTGGTGCGAGGACGCCGGGGCGCCCTGCTCCGACTTCGCTCTGTTGGCGGCGCTCGGGCCCAACGCCGCCTCCTTCGTCCACCAGCCCGTCACCCC
This sequence comes from Thermodesulfobacteriota bacterium, assembly GCA_040756475.1. Lineage (NCBI taxonomy): Bacteria > Pseudomonadati > Thermodesulfobacteriota > Thermodesulfobacteriota bacterium. The sequence continues at coordinate 4,498 of JBFLZB010000138.1, read as the reverse complement.
CGGGGCGACCTACCGCTACCGGGTCCGGGCCGTGAAGGCGGGGGAGTGGGAGACGCCCTGGAGCGGAGTGGCGGTGGCGACCGTGCCCGGGGTCGTGGCTCCCTCGGCCCTGACGGCCACCCGGGTGGGAGAGAGTTCCGTGACCCTCGGGTGGACGGACAACACGGCCAACGAATCGGGCTTTCGGGTGGAGCGCTGTCTCGAGGGAGTGGACTGCCCCGGGGGCTTCGCCCCCGTGGTCACCGCAGCCCCCAACGCCGTCTCCCTCGCCGACGCCACGGCGCTGCCCTCCACGGCCTACCGCTACCGGGTGGTGGCCTTCCGGGAGGGCGCCTGGGAGGCGTCGAGCGCCGAGCTCCCGGTGACCACCCTCACCCCGGCGGCCCCTTCGGTCCTCTCCGCCGAGGGGATCTCGGAGAGCGTCGTCCGCCTCCAGTGGACCGGCAACACCCTGGACGAGACCGGCTTCGAGGTCCAGGCGTGCCCCGGCCTGGAGTGCAGCGACTTCCAGCCCCTGGCGGTGGCCCCGGCGGGCGCGAGCGGCTACGACCACCAGGGCCTGAGCCAGGGCCAGAGCTTCACCTATCGGGTGAGGGCCGTGCGCTCCGGGGGCTCCGGCTGGCAGACGGCGTGGGCCGGACCGATCTCGGCCTCCACGCCGGCCGTCCAGCCTCCCGACGGTCTCGCGGCGACGCTGGTCCACTCCACCCGAATCGACCTCGGGTGGAACGACAACACGTCCTCCGAGACCCTCTTCCGACTCCAGCGCCGGTGCAGCGGCACCGGGTGCACCGGTGCCTACGGCGACCTGGCCACCCCCGGGCCCGACACCACCGCCTACCAGGACACCTCGGTATGCGCCGACCGCACCTACTGGTACCAGGTTCGGGCCGAGAAATCGACCGAGCCGTCCTGGACCACCCCGTGGAGCGCCGAAGCTCAGGTGGTGAGTCCTCCCCCCGCGGTACCGGCGGACCTCACGGCCGCCATGGTCTTCGAGAACCGGATCGACCTCGCCTGGACCTACCCTGCCGCAGACCACTCGGGCTTTTTCGTGTACCGGTGCGACGCAGCCCTGGGGGATTCTCCCTGCACCCCCACCACGTCCGTCTCCACCCAGGCTGCTGCCGCGCGGGCCTTCAGCAACACGGGCCTCACCGCCAACCGGCGCTACCGGTACCGGATCGACGCCTACAAGACCGGGGTCACCTGCCCCTGGCAGGCAAGCTCGGTCATCGTGGAGGCCGAGACCATCCCCACCCCGCCGGCAAACCTCGCCGCCGCGGTCCAGAACACGACCACCGTGCGGCTCACCTGGACCCGCACCACGGCCTCGGAGACGGGCACCCGGATCGAGCGGTGCGCCGGGGAGGGGTGCAGCGATTTCACGGTGATCCACAGCAACGCCGGCACCGGGACCACGTGGGACGACGCCACCGCGGCCCAGGGCACCCCCTACACCTATCGGGCGCGCCACTACCGCACCACTGCCCCTGTCTGGGAGACCGCGCCCAGCGCACCGGCCTACGCGGCCACCCCCGCGGCGATGCCGCCCACGGGCCTCGCCCTCGCCGTGGCGGGAGACCGGCAGGTGGACCTGACCTGGCAAGACAACACGTCGGACGAGACCGGGTTCCGGGTGGAGCGGTGCACGGGTGAAGCCTGCGCCGACTTCACGCTGGTAGGCACGGTGGGCGCCGGGATCACCCGCTACGAGGACACCACGGCCCAACCTTCCACGACCCACTGCTATCGGACGGGAGCCTACAAGACCGCCACCCAGCCCTGGACGGTCTACTCGCCTCCGGCCTGCGCCTTCACGGCCCCGGCGGCGCCGGCGGGCCTCACGGCCACCGCCGTCAACTCCCGGGTGATCCGGCTGGAGTGGGCCGACGCGGCCGCAGATGCGGAAGGGTTCGAGGTGGAGGTGCGGGTCTGGAACGGCCGGTATGTGCGGATCGCCACCCTTCCGGTGGAGCAGACCACCCACGTGGACTTCACGGCCATCGACCCCGAGATCGAGTACCGCTACCGGGTGCGCTCCTTCCGGGGGACGGAACGATCCTCCTACAGCACCGGCTCGGTAACGACCCCGCCGTGGCAGGAGGGGGACACCACGTGGGCCCGCTAGGCCGGGCCCTCGCCGCGGCCCTGCTCCTGGCGGCCCCGTGCCCGGCGCCGGGGGGCGAAGCCGCCGCGTTGCGCATCGCCTCCCTCTCCCCCGGGGCGACCGAGATCCTCTTCGCCCTGGAGGCGGGAGGCCTGGTGGCGGCCGTCTCGCGCCACTGCGACCACCCGGTGGAGGCCCGCCTCAAGCCCAAGGCCGGCGACTTCAACCGCCCGGACCTGGAGGCCCTCACGGCCCTGGGCCCCGACCTGGTGGTGTTGAGCGAATACGGGAGGCCGGGAGACGAGGAGGCCCTGGAGGAGGCGGGGCTTCGGGCCCTCGTGCTCCCTGCCCGGAACGTGGCCGAGGTGGGCGAGGCGATCCGGCGCTTGGGGCGGCTCACGCAGAGGGAGGAGCGGGCCGAGGAGCTCGTAGCGGAGATCGAGGCGGCCCTCGTAGAAGTGGGCGCCAGGCTGGCCGGGCTCCCGGAGGTGGACCGCCCCCGGGTGTATCTGGAGGTGGACGGCCCCGCCAGGCTCTACGCCGTGGGCCCCGGCTCCTTCATGGACGACCTGATCCGGGCCGCCGGGGGCCGAAACGCCTTCGGGGACCGGAGGGTCCCCTACTTCGCCGTGGACCCCGGCGAGGTGGCGGCGGCCGAGCCGGACGTCATCCTGATCGACCACCCCTTCCAGTACAAGGGCGGGGTCGCCAAGCGCCCGGGCTGGTCCGGGCTCTCCGCCGTGAGGAACGCCAGGGTCTACGACCGCACCGACTTCGACATCGTGCTCGTCAACCGGCCCGGCCCCCGCATCGGGGAGGCCGTGCGGGTGCTGAGCCGCCTGCTCCACCCGGAGGTTTGTCATGCGGACCGCTGAGGAGCTCGGGGCCGCTCCTGCGGTCTCCCTCGACGGGGCCACCCGCATCTTTTGTGGGAAACCCGCCGTGGATCGCCTGACGCTGCGGGTGCCGCCGGGAACCTGCCTGGTCCTGCTCGGCGCCAACGGCGCGGGAAAGACCACCACCCTGCGCCTCGTCGCGGGACTCCTTCCCCCTACCTGCGGCTCCGTTCGGGTAGAAGGGCTGGAGGTGCGCGACCACCTGCGACGCGTCAAGGAACGGGTGGGGATGGTGCCCCAGGACGACGCCCTGGATCCGGACCTGAGCGCAGCCGAGAACCTGTGGTTTCACGCGCGGTATGCCGGCCTCGGGGGTCCCCGGGCCCGTGCCGCCGCGGCTCGCGTCCTGGAGCGGGTGGGTCTCGCCGACCGGGCGGGGGCGAGGGTGGGTCAGCTCTCCTCGGGCCTTCGCCGCCGCCTCGTACTGGCCCGGGCGCTGCTTTGCGCACCCGGAATCCTGCTCCTGGACGAGCCCACCCGGGGTCTCGACGGGGGCAGTCGCGAACGGTTCCTGGATACCCTTCAGGAGCTCAAGGCCTCGGGAACGACCCTGGTGCTCGCCACCCACGACCGGGACGAGGCCGACCTTCTGGGAGACCGGGCGGTGCTCCTGGACCGGGGCCGGCTGGCGGGGCAGGGAGCGCCCGGCGAGCTGGCCGGCCGGGCCCCGTTGCTGCGGGTAGCCGGTGGGAAATCGTAGCCGGACGGGGCCCCCATCCCTGCGCGGCGCGCTCCTCGTCTGGCTCCGCAACGCCGCGGTGTGGCGAAAGTCCTGGCGCACGAGCCTCGTGGGGTCGTTGGGCGAGCCCCTCTTCTACTTCCTGGGCCTGGGGTACGGGCTGGGCACCTTGATCCCCGCGGTGGGAGGCCAGCCGTACCTGCACTACGTGGCTCCGGGCCTCCTCCTCACCTCCACCATGTACAGCGCCACGATCGAAGCCACCTACAGCACGTTTACGAAGCTGGAACACCAGAAAGTGGGCGAGAGCATGCTCCTCTCGCCCCTTACGTTCGCCGATGTGGTGCTCGGCGAGCTCCTGTGGGCTGCCACCAAGGGCCTCTTGAGCGGGACCGCCGTGCTGGCGCTGGGTATTGCCTGGGGGGTGTTTCCCCCCTGGTTCGGGGTCGTCGGGCTGGGCCTTGGGGCGGCTGCGGGCCTGATCTTCGGCTGCATGGGCCTCGTCGTCACGTCCCTGGCCCGGGGATACGACTCCTTCAACTACTACTTCACGCTGATCATCTCTCCCATGTTCTTCTTTTCGGGGGTCTTCTACCCCATCCGGGGCCTGGGGGCGTGGGTGGAGGGGATCGCCTGGATCTTTCCCCTCACCCATCTGGTCAAGGCAGCCCGAGCCCTCCTCCACGGGGACTTCGGCTCTCCCCTGTGGGGCGAGCTCGCGTGGATCGCGGTGTTCGGGGCGGGGGTCTTCCTCGCGGCCCGCTGGGCCCTGGCACGGCGGTTCGCCCCGTGAATGGGTTCCGCCGGGCTTGT
>JBFLZB010000137.1 GCA_040756475.1 Thermodesulfobacteriota bacterium | reverse complement strand
CCCCCCACGTTGCGGGGCCACCCGGCTGCCCCCCCCCCCCCCCCCCCGCGGGGGGGGGGGGGGGGGGGGGCCCCCCCCCCCCCCCCGTGAACGCTTACCCCGGTCGAACTTCCGTAGGTCCTTCGACTCAATCCCAGGTCTGATAAGAACAAGAAGCGAAATAGCAGCGCGTTGAAAATCCCGCCCAGATAACGAGGACAGACGCTCCACAATCGTCTTCCGTGCACGACCACTGCCCCACGATGCTCGAGGCCAGGAAGGGGTTACCAGATCTAGAGCTTCCGTCTTCGCATGAAGGACAGTCTGACTCTGCATCGGGACACTTCTCCAGATCGCTCTTGATCACCCAAGTGCACGTCTATCTCGATTTGCCTAGTTCGCCGCCCATAATCCTTGAGCATCCTGCAAGAAGTCGATTCGGCGCACGACGGACACAAGATATAGTGGCTGCCAAGTCATGCAGGACACAACATGTTGTGTGTGCCTCCCAGAAAGATGACTTTTTTCAGGACGGTCAATCCTTCGGAGGCAAAGACGATGAACCAGTTTCCCGTCTCAGTATGGACGGGCATGGAGGGCCGGCTACGCCTACGAGGACCGGCGGTGCCGGCTTCTCAAGGCGGCCGCGGAGATCCGCCTGCGCGGCGGGCTACCCCTCGCCGACTGCCTCTACATCCCGCCGCTCTACCGACCCGCGCTGAAGGAAGAAACCAACCACGTGTTGGAGGATTTCCTGGCGCAACTGGAGCCCCAAGACGGGCACGCGCCGTACGGGTTCTTCCTGGGTGCGCCGGCCGAGATTCACGAGGGGCGCGGCTGCGGTCGAGCGATCCGACTGGCCCACACGTACCGGCTACTCTGGGTCTCGGAGGCCCTCGGCCGGCACCTTCCCGCTTACCGAAAGAGCGGGCAGTCTCCAGAGGTGCGCCGGCGGATTTCCGTCCTCGCCCAGGCGAGCTGCGAAGGGGAAAGCGGGTGGCTCAAGGCGCGCGATGTCGCCGTCCTGCCGGCATCGAACGCATGAGCCGGATCGACACCGGTGGGGACGCCGCCCTCGGAAACCTGTCCGGAGTCCTCTACTTCACCCGGTTCGCGAGCTTCGATCCCGGTTTGAACTTCACGGCCCTTTTGGCCGGAATGCGCAGCTTTTCGCCGGTGTTGGGGTTGCGGCCTTTTCTGGCCTCACGCTGGGTCACGCTGAACGTGCCGAAGCCGGCCAGCGCGACCTTCTCCCCGGCGGCCAGTGCCGCCCCGATGGCATCCAACGCTCCGCCCAGGGCCTTCTCGGCCGTGGTCCGATTGACCCCGGCCTCGTCCGCGACCCTGCTCACCAGGTCCGCCTTGTTCATGGTGTCCTCCTTGAGACTGGAAGTTCAGAGCCAGACTCCGTGCCTTCTACAGCATGGCTCGGGCGTCGGCAAGTACTCTCGCGTCGCTCCTCAACAGCGGTCCGTAGGGGGCTCCGTGTTCCAGCTCGCACGAAATGAAAAGTGAGGGGACGGGTTTTCCACTACTACTCGGAGGAGGGGCTCGATGGTTCGTCCCGGTGGGAAGTCAACCCGAGACGACAGGTCGCGGCTTGCGCCTCCGGCGGCCTCCCGGAAGTCTAAACGGCGGCTCGCCCAGGCCCTAGCCCTCGGGGTCCTGGGCCTGCCCGTCGTCCTCTGGCTGCCGCCTCGCCTCTGCGTGACGACCACCGACTCCCTGCGTTCGCGGGTCTTCTTCTTGCGGGATCGCGGTATTGCCGGGGAGATCGGCCGTGGCGACTACGTGCGCTTCGAGCGGGTCCACCCGTGGGCTGGCACTAGCGAGCCGGTGAGCCTGCTCAAGGAGGTTGGCTGCGGGCCGGGGGACGAGCTTCGCGTCTACGCGACGGGGGACGTCTACTGCAACGGCGACTACTTGGGCTGGGCGTTGGCCGAGGACTCGGAGGGGAACCCGCTGCCGTTGTTCCGGTTCGACGGGGTCATCCCGGAGGGGAAGCTCTTCGTGGTGGGCCATCACCCGCGGAGTTGGGACTCGCGGTACTTCGGCTTCGTGGACGTGGAGGAGGTGCTGAACCGTGCGTACCCGCTCTTTTGATCGGAGATCGCGGGCCTTGGGGCTGCTTCTCCTTTCCACCCTTGGAGCCCAGGACGGCCGCTGCCAGGAGAAGCCGGGCGAGCCCTCCTACTACGAGACCCGCCAACAGGGGTGGTTCTGGTACCAAGACCCCGCGGAGCAACGTGACCCACTGGAAACGCTACCCCCCGAGGCCTCAGCCCCGTCGTCCCTGGACGCTTACTCGCCCGACGAGCTCTGGACCCTCCACCCGGACGAGTTCCGGATCCTCCTGGACACGGTCTTCAAGGGAGCCCTCCAGCAACCAACCGAGGAGAATGTCCTGGCGTACAAGCGGCTGGAGACCGTCGCTCGACTCCGGGCAGCCCGGTTCGCGAGCGTCGCGTCGCTGGTGAGCCTCAAGCACCCCGAGGTCTCCACCCTCCGGGACGCGCCGAGCGTGAACCCGGGGATGCGGGCCCGGCGGCAGGTGGAGGGGGCCGAGATCGACGGGACCCTGTCCGGAGCCCGGGAGGACTTCGCGCTCCTCTACTTCACCTCGCCGGGCTGCCCCTTCTGCATCGAACAGGACGGTATCCTCCGCTACTTCACCGCGAAACACGGCTGGGAGATCAAGAGGATCGACGTCGGCATTGACCCCCGGACGGCGGAGTTCTTCCGCGTCTCCACCACGCCGACCCTGGTCCTCATCCAGCGAGGCTCCGACGCGGCGCTCCCCGTCGGGGTGGGCGTGGTCGGGCTCTCCACCCTCGAGCGAAACATCTTCCGGGGGGTCCGGCTCCTGACGGGTACGGTCACCGAGGAAGACCTCTGGCTCTACGACTACCAGCGGGGCGGCGGCTTCGACCCCGCTGCGGTTTCCGGCAGCGGAGCCCCAGGACTTCGTTCCGGAACCCCGAGCCGCCCAGTCAGCCTGCCGACTCGTTGACGAGTGGGCCCGGGTAGCCCCGCTCCAGGAGCATGCCATGCGTTCGAGATTGCTGGTGCCCGTCCTTCTCTCCGTCGGCCTCGCCGGCTTGCCCACTCCGGGTCCGTGCGGCTGGGTCGACGACTGGCTCACCTCGCGGATCGAGTCCTCCCCGGGCTACTTCGCCGGGCAGACCCGCGGCTACTACACCGTGGGTTCCTTCTCGGCCCGGTGGCCGAGCACGGCGGACTACCCGGTGACCGTGGAGCTCCCCCGGTTCCGGGTGGGCTGCGGGGGGATCGACGTCTTCATGGGCGGGTTCTCCTTCCTGGACTTCGACTACCTGGTCACGAAACTCCAGAACATCCTCTCCTCGGCGCCTGCCGCAGCCTTCGACCTGGCGCTCCAGGCCCTGAGCCCTCAGGCGGCTCAAACCGTGAAAGACCTGGAGGCCCTGGCCGATCGGCTGAACGCCATCCAACTCGACGACTGCAAGACCGCCCAGACGCTCGTCACGGTGGGAAGCGAGGCCCTCCAGGGCCACGAGCGGGGGGTCACCAACGCGGTCCAGCAGTACCTGACCGAGAGCGGCATGGCGGACTTCTACCAGAAGACCAAGGAGGTGATCGCCGACGGGAGCGGCCGGATGAGCGGCGGCGCGCCGGAAACCGACGCCGCGGTCGCGGGCATCCAGGAGGGCTGCCCGGACGCGCTGAAGGAGATCCTCCGGGACGGCTCGGTGCTCGAGGTCCTCGGGGTGGACGGCCTGGGGTTGAACTCGGACTTCGTGGCCCTGGTGCGCGGCTTCGTGGGGGACATCCAGGTCCGGGGCGCCGGAGGAGGCTACCTCGTCTCGGCCGAGCCCCCCTGCCCCCAGAACGACGGGCGACGGCTGGACGCCGTGGTGGAGGGTGCCGCCTGGCAGATGAACCATACGTTTGTCTGTTCAGCCATCACCGACGCCAACGCCAACCTCCGGGACTACGTTCACGCCCAGATGCAGGACGTGGCCGACGCGATCCGGGTGAAGGCGCCCCTCACCGCCGGCCAGCAGGCCTTCGTGAACCAGTCTCCCCTGCCGCTCCTCCACGTCCTCAAGGCAGCCGTTGGCACGGGTCAGGAGGCGCCGGTGATCGCGAGCCTCGCCGACCTCGCGGCCAAGGCCTACGCCCTCCAGCTCCTGGTCGACCTCTACCGCCGGGGGGAGATCATCCTCGACACGGTCACCGAGCTCCTCGAGAAGCAGCGGGGCCCGGTGGCCGGGGAGCCGCCCCACCGCTGCGCGATCCAGTTCGTGAGCGAGCGGGTGGCCGGGGACATCGACCTCCTGCGCCGGCGCATCCGGGACCAGTACGAGGGCCTCCAGCGCTCCTACGCCGCCGCGGCCCAGGAACTCGAGGCCATCTACCGGGTGGTGGAGCACCTGCGGGGCATGGAGGACCAGCTCCGGGGAGAGGCCTCCTCCCGCGTGGGCCAGGCCACCGAGGCCCGGACCGAATCGCCGAGGTGAGGGTCCCCGTGCACTCCCGGTCGGTCCTTCCGTTCTTCGCGGCCCTCCTGGGGCTTGGGCTCCTTGCCGACACGGCGCTCGCCGTGGACCTGGAGTACTACACCTACAACGGGTTCGAGGCGGTGACCCTGGCCTTTCGCCGGATCGCGCTGATCTTCGGCGCCCGTGACTTCACGAAGCTCTTCGCCATCGTCTGCGGGGCGGGGATCGTCTTCGCCGGGGTGGCCCACTACGCCCGGGCCTTCGTGGGCTTCCAAGCCTCTCCCTTTGCCTGGGCGGGCCCGATCCTGGTCGGGGTGGCGCTCTACCTGGGGCTCTTCGCCTCCACGGGGTCGCTTACGGTCTACGACCCGGTGAAGAACCGGTTCGACCGGATCGATGGGATTCCGGACGCGATCGTCCTCACGGCCGGGGCGCTGAACAAGGTCGAGCGTATCCTGGTGGACGTGGTGGACGCCACCGCACCGGCCGGGGTGGGCTACAAGGACGGGGCCGGGGGGCTCGGGTTCTACGGGGTGCAGGAGACCCTCCAGCGCGGGGTGAAGGACACCTACCTCACCCAGAACCTCGGGGAGTACGTGGAGAAGTGCCTCTCCTTCGAGCTCGTCCGCCCCGGGACCACCCTTCGGATCGAGGACCTGGTCAACAACACCACGGACTTCCTCCCCCAGCTGGCCGAGGCGGCGAGCCCCTCGGTCTACTGCCTCCACTTCGACGCCGCGACCCCCAACGGCACGGCGCTCACCTGCGCCGACGCGTGGGCAGAGCTCCGGGCCTGGTTCGCCGATGTGGGGAACTACGCCGAGGACATCCGCCGGGCCGCGGCCAACGCGGGCTTCGATCCGACGAGCGCGGCCGAGCTCGCGCGGTACCGGTCCCTGGTGACGAACACCCTGGCGGAGTACGCGGCGCTCGCGGGGATCACCCCGGAGCGGGTCTCCCAGCAGGGCACCATCGCCCGGCAGCTCTTCGAGTTCGTGAAGGAGGGGGCGCCCTCGGTGGCGGTCTCGATCCAGGCGAACAAGAACCTCGGGAGCTCCCTCTTCGGGGTCGGGGTCGTGGCCAACGAATGGATCCCGGTGGTGCGCGCCGTGACGACCTCGGTGGCGGTGGGGATGCTTCCGTTCCTGGCGCTCTTCCTTCCATCGCCCTTCTTCAAGCGGGTGCTCTCGCTCTTCCTCGGGCTCTTCGTCTTCCTTGCCGCCTGGGGCGTGACCGACGCCGTAGCCCACAGCTTCGCCCTGGAGTACGCCGACCAGTACTTCGAGATGGTCCGCCAGAGCGGGCTCGGCCTCGCCACCTGGCTCAACTTCCCGGACGTCACCACCAAGACGCTCGCCCTCTACGGCCTGATCCGCATGACCGGGGCGGTGCTCGCCTCGGTAATCGCGAGCACCCTCGTCGGCTTCGGCGGCCACGCCCTGGCGACCCTGGCCTCCCACCTGACCCAGCCGGTCCAGCACCAGGGGGCCTCGGCCGGCCAGGCGGCCGTCACCCCGGAGGGCCGGGCCCACACCCTGGACACCGTGGGGCACGCCGCCGTGGCAAGCCGGGCCTGGGACAACGGTGGCAAGCACACCTTTACCAACGTCGTGGGCTCCGGGGTCAACGCGCGCTTCTCCACCCTGGGCTCCAACCTGGGCTTCGACGGGCCCGAGGACGCCTTCGCGACCTCCTTCACTGGGACCCGCATGCACGCGGGAACCGTGGCGGGACGGGCCGCCGGCTTCGGGAACACGGGGTACGAAGCCCGCGTCGGGAGCCGGCATGTCGCCCGGGGTTCCACCATCGAGGGCGTGGCCCACCACGAGGCCCGGGACGTGGAGGGATCCCTTCATGGCGGGCGGGTGGAGTTGGAGCGCTCGGGCGCAACGATCAGCGCGGCCCGGCTGGGCGGGGAGATCCGAGGCGTGCAGGCGGCCGGGGGACCGGACCGGTATCGGGACGCGAAGGCCAAGGGCGCGGCCTCGTCCACTGCCCATGAGGGCACCCTAGGCCTCACGCCCGAGGACGCGGCCGACCGGGCCCGCCGGAAGGGAAAGACCGCCTACGAGAGCGACGGGGCCGACTTCGCCTGGCGGGACAGCCGGGACGTGTCCGACCGGGAGTTCGGGCGACGGACCGGGCGGCTGGCGGCCCAGCGCGCCTTCTACGGTGCCCGGGCCGTGCCGCGAACCGCGGGGGAACTAGGGCTCACCGACGACGAGTTCGTGGAGCGCAGCGCGGCGGCCGGGGTCGCCCGGCAGGTCGGCGACGCCCTAACCCATAGAAAGTGGGGCAGCGAGCGGATCGCCGCCGCCCAGTTCTTCGGCGGCCAGCACGAGATCGTCCGGGAGGGGGAGAAGCGGGCCATGGCCGGGCGGCTCGGGGTCCCCCTGGAAGAGCTCCAGGCCATGGGCTACCGGCTCGGGCACGGCGCCCTGACGCCGGAGATGGCCGACGCCTTCAACCGGATGCTCGGTGCCCAGGGCCGACGCCAGCGCGTGGCCGCCGGCGAGAGCGCGAGCTGGGTCCTCGACCGGAACTACGAGCTCGCCTTCCTGGAGACGACCCGCGGCGTGACGACCTCGGAGGTGGACGTCGCCCGCACCCGGAAGGGCTCGGACCACGTGGAAGGGGACCACTTCCGGATCGGCGACTCGGCCCGCGTGGGGGACGAGTTCGTGAAGGGCGACGTCCTCCAGGAGGGGGACCGCACAGAGATCGGCGACTTCCGCCGGGAGCAGGACTACCGGGAGGTCACCGACCTCGACGGCCACCGGGTCGAGTACCGCCACCCGCGGACCGGTGACGTCATGGCCGGGCACCGGGAGCGGGTCCTCACCGAGACCACCGGAGACCCGCTGGCCGGCGTCACCACCATCCAGAGGACCCCCATCACCCAGTTCGAGCTCTTCCGCCAGAGCCGAAGCGGCGCCGTCTCCGACGACTTCGACAACCGGCACACCTTCCACGCGGGCGTGACCCACGAGGGGTCGCTCACGATGGGAAACGTCGACCGTTGGTTGGGAAGGGACGCGGCCACGTTCCTATCGATCGGGGACAAGTCCTTGGACGAGGCTCTGGGCCTGATGGGGAAGATCACATTGGGAGGACGTCTGGGCCCGCAGCGAGGAAGCCGCTTTCTCGGTCGCTCCCCGGCCTCCATCGGCGGCGGTTCACCGGGTGCACCTTCGCTCAGTCCGGCCGACCTGCCGATCCGAGGCGGCCTACCCCCCGGTCTCGGCGGGCCCTGATCCGGAGAGGAGACTACGATGAGCGCCAAACGGTCCGACCGCGAGCCGTGTCTTCAACTCGCGCACAACGCGCTTCTCGTGGAGACCGGGCTCCAGGTCTTCGTGAGCGGCGACCCGGAGGCCTTCCGGAGGGAATACCGGAAGCTTCAGGAGGACGACATCGAGATCTACGTCTTTCCTCCCGGGAGCTGCTACTACCTGGGCGTGAAGGACAACCTGGTCATCGAGATCCCGGAGGACGCCTTCGGCCACCTCGTTTCGAGCGGGACCGTGATCGTCTGCGTCGACGATCCCGGCGCTTACCTCATGACCCACGCCTTCACCCTCCACCTCCCGAAAGACAAGCTCTTGGAGGCGAAAGGGGCATACGCCGCCCACTCCGACGGGTTCGGACCGCGCAGGAGCACGCCGGAGACGGCAGAGCAGGCCTGAGGCTGGGGCTCATCCCCGCCTGTGCCAGATGTTGCCTTCCCAGTGCTTCCAGACGGGGTGGCTCACCATGTCAAGGGAGTCGTCGTGGTAGGGACATCGCCGAGTGTGCTCCACGAAGACGGACCAGAGGAGCAACGCAGCGATCACGGCGAACCAGACCCCTCCCACGGGACCCACGAAGTAGAAACCGGCTCCAACGATGCCCGCGATCACTCCGAAGAGCGCCGCCTTAAGGGCTCGTTCAGTCTTTCGGTTCATCATCGCCTTCCCTCTTTCCCTCTCGGCGGAGACAACCTCACTTGGCGACTGAGTATACCTCGGTCGTGTGAAAGGAGCAGTTCAACCCGATGGCTCCTTAGGAAGTTGCGCGCCGTGACACACCGCCACGATCCAGACGGTCTCACCTTCGGCCCGGTAGAAGAACCGGTACGGTGAGACGATCACCTCACGATACGGCAGGTCCGCCCTGCTGGGCGTCTTCCGTCGAGGTGACGGCCAGAGTCAACCTCCGGTCGGGCTCGTCTCGCGATGCGGAGTCGGATAGCGGCGCATCGTGGGGCTCGCCCTAGACGAGGATCCTCGCCAGGGACTCTACCCGTTTGGCGATCCTCACCGCGGCCCCTCCCAACTCCTCGATCCGAGACTTCAGCGTCGCCTGGCTGAGATTCGTATCCCGGGCCTCCGTGACCACGGCGACCAGCGCGTCATAGGCCTCCTTCTCGGACACCTTCGGGGTGATCCGCTCAAGGTCCGCAAACGCGAGGCCAGTGAGCCGCCGGATCGCCTCCTCATGCTGCACGTCGAAGGCCTCCTCGCCCTTCTTCAGGTCCCCGCGAAGGTCTTTGCGCCACTTGTCGATATCGATCTTGCTCATGGGATGCTCCTCTGGGCTCGTGTCCAGTACGATGCTCGAACCTTCTGGTAGCCAACGACGGGCGCTCAGCGAGCGATCTCCTTCACCCGCCCCACGACCTCCTCGATCTTTCGGCCCGCGTCGTCCAGTGTCTCCTCGCCCTTCCTAGCCTTGTCCACGATCTTCGCTAAGTCCTCAGAGGCTCCCGCAATCCGCTCACTCACCGTCAGGCGCAACCCCTCCAGGTTTGCCTTCCGTAGGAGTTCGTCCTGTGTGTCCTGGATCTGGACTACCGAGGCGAGGTGCCCGGTGACGATGGAGTTCGCGTAGTGGATGCGCCCGTAGCCCTCGTCGATCGAGGCCAGGAGGTCCCGCTCCTGCTCCTCCAAGGGCGCCAGGAGCTTTCGCCGATAACCCTCGACGTTGGCCCGCAGTTCTTCCAGGTAAACCTGGAACACCGCGACCATGGTCTTCTGGGCCTCCCCCGTCGGGTCGGGGCGGCTTCCCTCCTCAATGGCCTGGACCAGGAGCCCCTTGTGCTTGGCGAGCGTCTGCTCGATCTGGGCCGGGGCGAAGACGTCGTCCACGAAGGCGTTCACGTCGCCCTTCATCCTGGCGAAGAGGAGCGCTGCCAGCTCCCGGTGTGCGCGGTGCATCTCGGCCACGTCCCGGCCCACCGTCGCGGAGAGCGTAACCGTCTGCCGCGGCACCTGGGCGCAGGCCGCCACGAGCACGACCGCGATCAAGCCCCACCGAACTATGGATCTCTTCACGATGGCGTCTCCTTTCCTGGGTGAGCCGCGTTCGGTCAACCCGCCGTTGTCAGCAACGCTTTCCCGGGTGCCCGGACCGGGACCACACGGTCGAGCCGCCGGCGCGGCCGAGAGTTGGCGTCTGAAGAGGGGGAACCCGCCCGAGGGGCGAGACGGGTTCCCGGGCCGCGCCTACTTCTCCTTGCGGACGCCCTTGAACGGCGTCCCGTCGGCCTTCTGGTCCATGAAACGCCCGGTCTCGGCGTCACGCTTCACCCAACGGTCGGTCTGCGGGTTATACACCTGCGAACGGGCACGCACTGAGCCGTTACGGTGGCCGTCGTCAGTGGGGGGATTCGTCGCCATGCGCATCACCTCCTTTCCTCAGAGAATCGGTCCAGCAAGCCCCTCGTCTGCCTCTTTCGACTCGGCGTCCTCCGGTAGCCGCGTCCCCGCGGGATCCAATGACGGGGACCCTCGCGTGACAGGTGACGTCCCAGCATAGGGGAGGTGGTCCTGGGAAGCCTCTTATGTATTGCAGACAATGACGACTTCGTATATACGTTCTCCCAAGAAACGCCCCTTCCGGGGCATATACTATTTCGTATTGTAAAATCATACGGATTCGTCATGCGCAAGTCAAGCGCCTTTCCGGCGAAGCTCCGCGCCGCCCGTGAGGCCCGGGGATTGAGTCAAGCCGAGCTGGCGGAAAAGACGGGCCTTCAACCCTCCGCGGTGTCTCACTTCGAGACCGAGCGGCGATCACCCTCGTTCGACAACCTCAAGCGGTTGGCCGATGCCCTCACGGTAAGCACGGACTACCTGCTCGGCCGTGTCGACGAGATGACCGGCACGGGGCCGAGAGCCGAGCAGATCTTCCGCCACATCGGGGAGATGTCTGAGTCCGACCAAGCGGCTCTCGAAGAGATGGCAGCCATCCTGGCGAAGAAGAGCAAGGAACGTAAGGCAAAGGAGTAGACGAGATGGGGGGTGACTGGCTACGCATTCGGGTCGCACAGAAACTCGCCGAGGATCTGCTGGCGGAGTGGGGGTGGGACAGCCTGCCCGTCGATCCCTTCTCGATCGCGGCCAAGCACGACATCGTGATCGAACCGAAACCGTCGCCGGAGCCCGGGTCCTCCGGGTTCTTGATGCGGGTGGGCGACGTGTTCGGCATCATGTACGCGAACCACGTGAACAATGATGGATACCGCCGGTTCACGGTTGCCCACGAACTCGGTCACTACTTCCTTCCCGGACACCCCGACAAGCTCTTTCCGCACGGCGATGGACTCCACCAATCGCGGAGCGGCTTTGTCTCTCGCGACCCGACTGAGATCGACGCCGACTACTTCGCGGCGAGCCTCCTCATGCCCACAGGGCTCTTTAGGGCGGCCATGCGGAGCGCTGGAGAAGGTCTTCCCGCCATAGAGGCCCTTGCGAGTTTGTGCCGGACTTCGCTCACTGCGACTGCGATTCGGTACGCTCAGAAGTGGGACGACGCGGTGGCTGTGATCGTGAGCGAAGGCGACCGGGTCTCCTATTGCTTCCTCTCAGAGGACTTCCGCGCTTTGGTCGGCAGGGAGTGGCTCGCACCGGGGACACTCCTGCCCAGGGACACCCGCACCTATCACTTCAATTGCGATCCGGCGAACGTTCGCGAGAGTCGTCGCGCCGAAGATGGGACCACCCTGTGGCATTGGTTCGGCAAGGGGCGTATGGAGTTGAACGAGGACGTCGTTGGGCTTGGCACCTACGGGAGGACCCTGACCATGCTCTTTCCCGACAGTGGCCAGGAGGACTGACTGAGTGCCTTGGGGTGTCAACGAGACGCCAAGACCAGTAAGGAGGGGGCAGACCACAGCCGGCAGTCGTCACTGGTCCTCTTACTGGAAGGAGAGGCCGGATGGGGAAGACGGTACCAAAATCCAAGTTCACGGAGTGGAAGGGCCTCGACCGCATCGCGATCGTCATCCACGAGAAGCAACGACACATCTGGCGCGAACTGACCAAGGACGACTTCGGCATCGACGGGGAGATCGAATTCGTCGAACCGAAGCCCGACGGCACCGGCTACCACACAGTAGGCTCGATCGTCAAAGTCCAGTCGAAGTCGGGCAAGAGCTACGTTGTAGAGGACTCGCCCGACGCGTTCTCCAGCCCCGTCCTGAAGGATGACCTCGAACTGTGGGCCAATTCCTCCTTTCCCACCTTGTACATTGTTTACCACCCGACAGACGACGAGCTTTAGGGCTTATCCCCAAATAGGGAGAGCTTTCCGCCAGGCAATGAAGGAGCAAGCAAGGTGCACCAAGGCCAAGTAGCTGAGGTCGGTCTTCTCAAATCGGACCAGGATCTTGCGGAATCGGTTCAT